>JAISYG010000053.1 GCA_031270075.1 Dysgonamonadaceae bacterium | reverse complement strand
CCTTGGCTACTTCACTTTCTCCCACCTGGCTCAAAGTCTTCAGGATGGGATACCACTTTTTGGGCTGCGTCCTGTCTAAAGGATTCGCCCGTTCCACTTTGTTAAATACAATTGGCATGTTGTTTAGGTATTAAATTGTTAATAAAAAAGCCCGTCCGGTTTTTCTTCCCAACAGGAAGAATACCGGACGAGCTTGTTGCTAATCTTTCGCTTGCTTCAATCGTTTGAAGCAGAGATGCTTTTGTGTAACCTATTGAATCGCAACTACATGGGGGGGGGATTTTAGGAGTTCCATTTTGTTATATACCCCGATAACAAGGGGATTCTCCTCCTTGTCGGTATATCTATTTCTTTTGCTTCCGTACATGCCCTTGTTGCGTTTTTCTTTGTAACTGTTATTGTAAATTATTGCATATATTTGCTGATTGTCAGCGATTTTACGGGGCAAAGATAAAGCTTTTTTTTATTATTGCAAATTTTATGTCGAAATATTTAAGGGATTTACTATTTGAACTTACCACAAAGGGAAGTAAGATTTTTAACCGATCAGGTAATACTGTCTTTCCCCTCGATAATATGCAAAATACCACCCACAATAAAATCGACCGCTTTCTCATCGACTTCGCCGCCCGAAATCAGAATATCCGCCGCTTCCTTCGATCGTTCGATAAATTCTTCGTGCATCGGGCGAACGGTTTCAAAGAACCGGTCGATGACTTGTTTCGGCGTTCTTCCCCTCGATTCGATATCCCGTTGGATAATGCGGCTTAAACGGTAATCGCCCGGTACATCCCGGAATATTTTTAAATCGATTTCCCTGCAAAGTTGGGGACAAGTGTAAATCAAAATCCCCTCTACAATCAACAGTTGCGCCGGTTGAATCGGTACCACTGCTTTCATCCGGCTGCAAGTCAGATAATCGTAGGTGGGACATTCAATCGTGTTTCCTGCTTTCAATTCCCGAACATGCTTCACAAACAACGACCATTCGATGGAATCCGGATGGTCGTAATTTTGTTTATGACGTTCCTCCATCGGCATATAACTGTTGTCGCGGTAATACGCATCCTGCGGAAGCAGTATCACGCTTTCGCGCGGAAGTTTCCGAAGAATACGGTTGACTAAAGTCGTTTTTCCCGAACCTGACCCGCCGGCCATTCCAATTACATACATGTTTTTTTATTTTTTTATTTTTTTTCTACTGCAAATGTACATTTATAATTTTATTTTATTTAGCAAATAGTTTTAAATCTTCAATTTAATTTTTACCTTTGAAGCCCGTATCCTTTATTCTTATAATACAACTATATTTATATGCTGAATAAAATTATTCAATATTTTCTTAGCAACCGTTTGATTACAGCGCTGTTCCTTCTGCTCTTGATTGCATGGGGCATATCCGTAGCGCCCTTCAACTGGGGCGGGGGCATTCTTCCGCACGATCCGGTTCCCGTCGACGCCATTCCCGATATCGGCGAAAACCAGCAAATTGTTGCTACCGAATGGATGGGACGTTCGCCCAAAGATGTTCAGGAACAAATCACTTATCCGCTCACTACCTCGCTGCTGGGTATTCCGAGAGTGAAAACCATTCGGAGTACTTCCATGTTCGGCATGTCGTTCATCTATATTATTTTCGACGACAATGCGGAATTTTACTGGAGTCGTTCACGCGTTTTGGAAAAACTCAATTCCCTGCCGCCGGGCACATTGCCAGAAGGCGTTCAACCGGCTTTGGGACCCGATGCAACCGCTTTGGGACAAATCTTCTGGTACACACTCGAAGGACGGAATCCGCAAACCGGCGAGCCTGCCGGCGGTTGGAGCCCGGAAGAACTGCGCACCCTTCAGGATTTTTACGTCAAATACTCCCTTTCATCGGCCGACGGCGTTTCGGAAGTGGGTTCCATTGGCGGATTTGTCAAAGAATACCAAGTAGAAATCAATCCGAATGCCATGCGGTCTTTCGACGTTTCCGTCATGGAAATTATGACCGCCATTCAGAAAAGCAATCAGGATATTGGCGCCGAAACCATCGAAATCAACCGGGCCGAATACTTAGTCCGGGGATTGGGCTATATTAAAAGTATCGCCGATTTGGAAGAATCGGTGGTCGTAGTCCGCAACGGATCGCCTGTCCGAATCAAAGATGTGGCTTTTGTTACCATAGGCCCGGCCACCCGGCGCGGCGGATTGGACAAAGAAGGTGTAGAAGCGGTCGGCGGCGTAGTAGTTGCTCGTTACGGTTCCAATCCCATGCAAGTCATCGACAACGTAAAGAATCAAATCAAGGAAATGGAAGCCGGATTGCCGCAAAAAACCTTGCCGGACGGCAGTGTTTCCAAAGTAACGGTCGTACCCTTCTACGACCGCACGGGATTGATTCGCGAAACCATCGGTACGCTGGAAACCGCCCTCTCCCACGAAATCCTGATTTGCATTATTGTAGTCATTGTATTGATATTCAACTTGCGGGCGTCCGTCATTATTTCCAGTATTTTGCCGATAGCCGTTTTATCGACCTTTATCCTTATGCGTTACACCGGAGTAGATGCCAATATTGTAGCCTTATCCGGTATTGCCATTGCCATCGGCGTTTTAGTAGATGTAGGGGTCGTACTTGTAGAAAGCATTATCCGGCAACTTGAACAGGAAAAGGATAGGAGCGTCATTCGCGGCAAAGCCTTGGTTCATTTAATTTACCAAAGTGTGAAGGAAGTGTCCGGCGCCCTCACTACCGGTATGTTAACTACTATCATCAGTTTTTTGCCTGTGTTTGTCATGCAGGCGCAGGAAGGTAAACTGTTCGGACCCTTGGCTTACACCAAAACATTTGCTTTAATTTCCGCTTTTGTTTTGGGCTTTACCCTGTTGCCTGCCATCGCTTATTGGGTGTTTTCTTTCAGGTGGCCACAATTACCGGATCGTCCTGTTTTCAAGTTTTTAAGAAAAAACAGTATCATAGTTACTGTTCTTGTTCTGGCTTTCACCATTATTTATCTTACCGCTCATTGGCTTCCTTTGGGTGAACAATCCGGTTTTTTCTGGAACTTGCTTTTTGTGATTCTGGCAATTGGTCTGGTACTCGTCAGCCTTTGGGCATTAGTAGCTTTTTACGAGCGTATTTTACGCTGGTGCCTCTCCCATCGCTGGCAATTCATGCTTATTCCACTGTTTACATTGGTTTCCGGTATTCTTATTTGGCGCAATATGGGGGAAGAATTTATGCCGAGTTTAGACGAAGGTTCTTTCCTGTTGATGCCGACCACCATGCCTCATACCGGCATCGAACAAAACCTGCAATTAATCGGAACCTTGGATAAACGGATCTCCGCCATTCCCGAAGTCGAAATTACGGTCGGTAAATGGGGGCGCGTCCAGTCGGCCTTAGACCCTGCTCCGGCGCAGATGTTTGAAAACACGATTATCATTAAACCGGAATATCTCGAAACCGATAGCGGACGGATACGCCAATGGCGGCCGCACATCAAAAACATGAACGATATCTGGCAGGAAATCATCAACGTTTCACACCTTCCGGGAATGACGTCCGCACCGAAACTGCAACCTATCGAAGCCCGCTTGGTGATGCTTTCGACGGGGATGCGGGCACCCATGGGACTGAAAGTGTACGGACCGGATTTGGAATCCATCGAACAAGCAGGTCAGGCCTTGGAAGCTGCACTGAAAGAAGTTCCGTCTATTTTGCCTTCCACTGTTTTTTACGACCGGGCAGTAGGCGCTCCTTATATTGAAATTAAGCTCAACCGCAACCGGATGGCTCGTTACGGGATAACAGTGGCCAATTTACAGGAAATTATCAGCGCTACCGTGGGAGGTATGCCTTTAACTACTACGGTAGAAGGACGCGAACGTTTTCCGGTACGCCTACGCTATCCGCGCGAATTGCGGGACAATCCCGAAGCGTTATCCCGTTTGATTATTCCCACAGCTACCGGCGCTCAAATTCCACTGGACGAGGTGGTCGATATCGAATACGCCAAAGGAGCGCAAATGATTCAAAGTGAAAATACTTTTCTGACGGGTTACGTGATTTTCGATAAAACAGAAGGGAAAGCCGAAGTAGATGTGGTACACCAAGCCGGCGAATTTTTGAAAGAAAAAATACATGCAGGCGAACTGCAATTACCACCCGGCGTTTCCTACAAATTTGCCGGCAATTACGAACAACAGCAACGGGCTGCCAAACGCCTGATGCTGGTTATTCCATTGAGTTTATTAATTATCTTCCTGCTACTGTATTTCCGATTCCGAACGGTAACCGCTTCATTTATCCATTTTTCTGGCGTATTTGTAGCTTTCGCCGGTGGCTTTATCCTTTTATGGCTTTACGCTCAGCCTTGGTTCATGAACTTCCAGTTCGGAGGAGTCAACCTGCGGGAAGTGTTTCATATCCATCCCATCAATCTGAGTATTGCCATCTGGGTTGGATTCATCGCCCTGTTCGGCATTGCTACCAACGACGGCGTTTTGATGGGCACGTATATCCACGATACTTTTCTGAAGCAAAATCCGCGAACCCAAGCGGAAATCCGTGAAGCGGTAGTACATGCGGGACTGAAACGGGTGCGACCGGCGGCCATGACCACAGCCACTACACTGATAGCCCTTTTGCCTGTACTTACATCCACAGGAAAAGGCTCGGATATTATGATTCCCATGGCTATCCCGACTTTCGGCGGTATGTTTATTCAGAGTATGACTATGTTTGTCGTTCCCGTCCTGCAATGTTGGTGGCGGGAAAAAATCGTTACAAATAACAAAAACGCATGAAAAAATATTGGATAGTATGGTTATTCACGCCGTGGATGGTTTACGGTCAGACCGATTCGCTAAACCATTACCTGCAAATCGCCGCCCAAAATAATCCGGCGGTCAAAGCGGCATTCCTCTCTTACGAGGCTGCCTTGCAAAAGGCGCCCCAAGCCGGCGCTCTCGACGATCTTCGTTTGGATATGGGATTTTTCCTTCAACCGATGGAACTGGTCGAAGGCCGTCAAATCGCCCAAGTACAACTGATGCAGATGTTCCCTTGGTTCGGAACAAGAAAAGCCGCCCGCACCGAAGCGCAACAGATGGCACAAATGGCTTTCGAGGAATTTCGTGAAATGAAAGATAAGCTGTACCTCGAAATATATAGCCAATGGTATGTTCTCTGCGCTTTGAAACAAAAAGTAGCCAACAATGGAGCCAACCAAAAATTATTGCGGCAGTTGGAAGATTTGGCGCTACGAAGATTCGCCGCCGGTGCAACGGTTTCTTCCGCCGGAGGAACCATGGCAAAAGCCGAAAACATCCCATCTTCCGGTACGGTTTCGATGAGCGGTATGAATATGGGTGCTTCCCCGCTCTCTTCTAATCCAAGCACACCGTCCGCAAGCAATTCGATGGGAAACAAGAGCGCTATGCCCATGGGAAATTCATCTTCCGGATTATCCGAAGTACTTCGCATTCAGTTGGAAATAATGGAATTAGAAAATAGTTACGAAAGTCTTTTATCGGAACTAACAGCAGGTAAAGCCCGTTTCAACACCTTGTTGAATCGTCCCGCAAGCAGTGAAGTGATGATTCCCGATACCGTTTTGCCCCTGTATTTTCCGGTGAATATCGAACAATTGGCGGCGACAATGCAAACTCAAAATCCCCTGTTGGCCATGTTACAAGCAGAGGCATTAGCCTACCAATCGCAGGAAGAAATGGTAAAAAAAATGGGATATCCGATGTTTGGTGTCGGTATCCAATACATGCTCATCGGGAAAAAACCCGAAACCATAGACACTCACTCCTCCGGAACCATGAACAATATGAACGGCAAAGATATGATTATGCCCATGCTATCACTCAGCCTTCCGGTTTACCGGAACAAATACAAGGCTGCCCGTAAGGAAGTCCAAATCCTGCAATTAGCGAACCGGGAAAAACAAGCCGATGCGTTCAACCGGTTGCAAGCCGATTTATGGCAGAGCAAACACCAATTAGACGATGCCTCCCGGAAAATCGCACTCTATAAAAAACAGGCCGGATTGGCTCAAACCACTTATGATTTGGCCGTACAGGAATTTATTTCCGGGAAAAACACGCTGGGCGATGTCATCCAAATACAGCGTCAACTCTTGGATTATCAATTAAAAACAGCGGAATCGACAGCCGATTACAACACGATGGTCGCTACTATTCAAAAAATAATATCGCAATGGCAATGAAAACAAAAGCAATTCTTATCGGTATCACTATCCTCGTTGCAGGATTAACGACCGGATGCAAAAACGCATCCGACAAAAACGCAGCAAACACCGAAGCGCAAGTTTGGACTTGCTCGATGCACCCGCAAATCCGGCAAGACCATCCGGGCAAATGTCCGATTTGCGCTATGAATCTGATTCCGTTAAAAACCAGCGAATCAATAGATCACCCGATAAGTGCAGACGCTATCATGCTCTCGAAAGAAGCGGCGGCGTTGGCCGATATCCGGACAAGCACCGTCGGTCGGAGCCGTCCGGTGAAAGACCTTTATTTATATGGAACGATTCAACCCGACGAGCGCCGCATCCATTCATTGGTATCGCAGGTGAACGGACGCATCGAAAAACTATCCGTCAATTTTGCCGGCGAAACTATCCGGAAAGGACAAACGGTAGCCGTTATCTATTCGTCCGATTTGCTGAACGCCCAACAGGAATTGCTCGAAGCAGTCAAATTGCAACAACCGGCTCTGTTGTTAGCCGCCCGCGAAAAACTCCGCCTGTGGAAACTGACCGACCGGCAAATTGCCGCCATCGAACAATCGGGCAATATTTCCCCGCTCACGGAAATGATAGCCGATGCCGGCGGTATCGTTACCGCTAAAAAAGTGGAACAAGGCGAATCGGTCGGTCCCGGCAGCGTTTTGTTCGATTTGGCCGATCTATCGTCTATATGGGCGGTATTTGAAGCCTACGAAGCCGACTTGCCTTACCTGAAAAACGGCGACCGGGTGGAATATACAGTAACCGCCCTCCCCGGACAGCTGTTTTCCGGCAAAATCGCTTTCATCGACCCGGTATTGGATAAAATCACCCGTACGGCCAAGGTAAGGGTGGAAACCGCCAATCCCCGCTTGCAGTTGAAACCGGAAATGTATATCAACGCCCGAATTCAGGCTTCCTTGCAATTGTCCGGCGACGCCATCGTCATTCCCAAAACAGCCATCCTTTGGACCGGGCCCCGTTCGATTGTATACGTAAAACAGCCGCATACCGATACGCCGGTCTTCCAATGGCGGAACATCGAGTTAGGGCCTTCACTGGGCGATGCTTACGTCGTTGTGTCCGGTTTAAACGAAGGGGAAGAAATTGTTACCAACGGCGTTTTCGCGGTCGACGCCAGCGCCCAGCTGGAGGGCAAACCCAGCATGATGAACAGCCAAAAGCAAACGACTCATGCCACCCTCACCGTTCATGGCGCCTGCGGGATGTGCAAAACCCGCATCGAAGAAGCTGCCCTCGGACTGAAAGGAGTAACGGAGGCTACCTGGAACGGAGAAACCCAGGAACTGCATCTGCATTTCGATTCCGCTCAAACCTCCATAAAATCAATCAGCAAAGCCATTTCCGGAGCCGGGCACGATACGGAATTGGATAAGGCGGACGATGCGGTGTATAACGCCTTGCCGGGTTGTTGCCTGTACCGGGAGTGAGTGTCTACGGTTTATAGAAAGATGGCAGGCAAAGATAGTTGGCGGTATGCCAATAATTCTGCATTCTCCCTCGAACAGGAGATTTTTTCTTATTGTAGTTGCATTTACTAATTGAACTTACCTTCCCTGCTTCCGAACTCAATTTGCTTTACAATGATTTATTTACTAAATTTGCAGAAATATTTGATGCAAGTATGAGCCTGTTTAGCTTTCTTTCAAAAGATAAAAAAGAAAATCTGGATAAAGGTTTGTCGAAAACAAAAGAAAACGTGTTCGACAAAATCGCACGCGCAGTTGCCGGCAAATCAAAAGTAGATGAGGATGTTCTCGACAAGCTCGAAGAGGTACTGGTTACATCGGATGTGGGCGTCGAAACCACATTGAAAGTCATTCAACGGATTGAAAACCGGATTGCACGAGATAAGTATCTAAATACCAACGAACTTACATCCGTTTTACGGGAAGAAATCGCCTCTCTGCTGCAAGACAACAACGCGGAAGAACTGGAAGATTTTGAAACGCCTGCGGGCAAAAAACCCTACGTCATTATGGTGGTAGGAGTGAACGGCGTCGGGAAAACCACCACCATCGGCAAACTGGCCTACCATTTCAAAAAAGCAGGTAAAAAAGTGTATCTGGGAGCCGCCGATACGTTCCGCGCCGCCGCCGTCGAACAATTAACCATCTGGAGCGAACGGGTGGATGTTCCCGTTGTGAAGCAGAAAATGGGCGCCGACCCGGCTTCCGTGGCCTACGATACCCTGAGTTCGGCCGTTGCCAACGATGCCGATGTAGTGATTATCGACACTGCCGGCCGCCTCCACAACAAAATCAACCTGATGAACGAACTTGCCAAAATCAAAAATGTGATGAAAAAAGTGGTTCCCGAAGCTCCTCACGAAGTATTGTTGATATTAGACGGTTCCACAGGGCAAAACGCTTACAATCAGGCGAAGGAATTTTCCAAAGCCACCGAAATCACCGCTTTGGCAGTTACCAAATTAGACGGTACGGCCAAAGGAGGCGTGGTTATCGGTATTTCCGACCAGTTGCAGATACCGGTTAAATACATCGGCATCGGCGAAGGACTGGATGATTTGCTGATTTTCAGAAAAAAAGCGTTTGTCGATTCCCTCTTTGGTGATTGATGCGAAAAAATAAAATAGATATTATCACGCTGGGCTGTTCCAAAAATTTAGTCGATTCGGAAGTCCTGATGCGACAGTTTGCCGCCAACGGTTATATTGTAAACCACGATCCGGAAAAACCGGCGGGTGACATTGTTGTTATCAATACTTGTGGATTTATCGGTAGCGCCAAGGAAGAATCCATCAACATGATACTGAATTTCACTCAAGCGCGGAAAGAACAGCAAATCAAGCAACTGTTTGTCATGGGATGCCTGTCGGAACGTTACCGCGACGATTTGAAAACCCTCATCCCCGAAGTAGACCGCTTTTACGGAAAATTCGACTGGAAACAACTGCTCGCCGATCTCGGAAAGCCTTATCATCCGGAACTGGCCAACGAACGGTTGCTCACTACACCTTCGCATTACACTTACCTGAAAATCGCCGAAGGCTGTAACCGCACCTGCGCCTATTGCTCCATTCCCCTGATGACCGGCAAATACCAATCGCGGACAATAGAAGATATTGAAGCCGAAGTCCGCTTGCTGGTTAAACAGGGCGTCAAAGAATTTCAGTTGATTGCGCAGGACTTAACGTATTACGGTAAAGATTTATATAAGCAATACAACTTAGCCGGATTGCTTCAACGGATATCCGGTATCGAAGGAGTGGAATGGATACGCCTGCATTACGCTTATCCCGCCCATTTTCCGCTGGATATTCTGCCGGTGATGCGCACGCGCAACAATATTTGCAAATACCTGGATATTGCTTTGCAACACAGCAGCGACACCATATTGAAACGAATGCGAAGAAACATCACCCGCCGGGAAACCATCGACCTGCTGAAAATCATCCGGGAAGAAGTACCGGGCATTCACCTGCGCACGACCCTTATGGTCGGCTATCCCGGCGAAACGGCGAAGGAATTTTCCGAATTACTGGATTTTGTCCGTGAAATGCGGTTTGAACGATTAGGCGCTTTTACCTATTCGGAAGAAGAAGGAACCTACTCTGCAGAACATTACCCTGACCGTATCGGAACAAAAATAAAACAGCAACGCCTGGATGAACTGATGCGCGTCCAGGAATCCATTGCCGCCGAAATGAACGAAGCCAAAACAGGCCAAACACTTAGAGTCGTTATCGACCGGGAAGAATCCGGCTTTTACATCGGGCGAACCGAATACGATTCGCCGGAAGTGGATCCGGAAGTATTAATCGATAAAAGCGCGCCGTTAACAGCAGGCGCTTTTTATCCCATTCTTATAACAGGTGCACAGTCATACGATTTACTGGGAAAACTATCGACAAATTAAAACACATCATACAATGAATTCAACAGAATTAACAACAGAATTGGCGCAAAAACTTTTATTATCAAAAAAAGAAGTAGCTCAAAGATTAGATGATGCCATTGCAGTGATTACCGCCGAATTATTGAAGAACAATTCGGTAGCCCTCTATAATTTCGGAACCTTGGAAATCAAAAAAAGAGATGAAAGAATCAGCGTCAATCCAGCCTCCGGAAAGCGGATGCTGGTTCCTCCCAAATTGATTGTCAAGTTCAAAACAGCTAACATTTTAAAAGAAAAACTGAAAGAAGAAACCATATGAACGAAAAAATAAATTTACAGGACTTAGCCGCCCTTTCCGCCAAAAAATCGAACATTGATGCGCAAGAAGCGGAAGCGTTTCTTAAAGAATTGATTAAAACTATTCAAGAAACTCTTTTAAACGGCGACCTCGTCCGAATCAAAAATCTCGGCACTTTCAAGCGTTTGGCCGTTAGCGCGCGCGAAAGTGTAGATGTAACAACCGGTAACCGGGTGATAATACCTGCGCATTATAAAATCAGTTTTACCCCGGATAATGGCTTGGCCCATGCCGTGAACGAGCCTTTCTCTCTCTTTGATACTCTGGAATTAGACGACACAGAGGAAATCAACAACGAGTTCGACAACAAAGAAAAGGGAGCCGACCATCGGTCTGACATCTTACCGGATAATGAAGAACCGGTGGTTCGGATCGAAGAACCACCTCTATTTACAAACACGGATTCCGATCCGGAGAAAACGCTCCAGCAGTTGACTTACCCCCCTTTTCAATACGTAAAAATAAAAAACCAAAGAAGCAGAGGACTATGGGGTACTTTGTTCTACACTATTCTGATAATATGCCTGACCAGTTTTCTGGCTTATTTGTATATGTTAGACAAAACCGATATAGCGGTAACTTTGCTATCCGACAACGACATTGAAACTCCTAATCTACAAAAGAATACGGTCTTCATGAAAGACAGCACTGCAATCGATAGCATCACAGTGAAGGAAGACAGTACAACAATAATCCCAACAACGATAATCGATGTCCCGACAACACCAGAAGATACCGATGAAATAATAGAGTCAACGAAACAACATACCATGCGTTCAGGCGATCGACTTACTTTGATTGCACTGAACGAATACGGCCATAAAGTATTTTGGGTCTATTTGTATGAAGAAAATAAAGATAGTATCAAAAATCCGAACATTGTTCCGAAAGGTACAATCATCCGGATTCCGCCCGCATCTAAATATGGTATCAATAAAAACGATCCGGAATCGGTGCAAAAAGCGGTGGAATTGCAACAGAAATACACAAATTTATAAATTAATTAATCATTTTTAACCCGGATGCTCTTTCATTAGAAATAGAACATTTTTATTTTTGCATCCGGAAAACAAACAGATTAAAAATATGAATGAAACAGTGGATCTTCGCGTTTTAAGCGATAAAATTGAAAGTAAAAGCGGATTTGTAAATCTGATTATTAAAGGAATGGATCAGGTCATTGTCGGACAAAAGCATTTGGTCGAATCCTTATTGATCGGTTTATTATCCGATGGCCACATCCTGCTGGAAGGGGTTCCCGGTTTGGCAAAAACATTAGCCATCAAAACATTGGCTTCATTGATCGACGCCAAATACAGCCGGATACAGTTTACACCGGATTTACTCCCCGCCGACGTGGTAGGAACGATGATTTACAGTCAGAAAAACGAAGAGTTCTTAGTAAAGAAAGGCCCCGTCTTCGCCAACTTTATCCTGGCCGACGAAATCAACCGGGCGCCAGCCAAAGTGCAAAGCGCCCTGCTCGAAGGAATGCAGGAACGGCAGGTAACCATTGGCGAACAGACCTATCGGCTACCCGAACCTTTCCTTGTGATGGCTACGCAAAATCCCATCGAACAGGAAGGAACCTATCCGTTGCCCGAAGCGCAAGTCGACCGATTCATGTTGAAAGTAATTATCAACTATCCGAAAAAAGAGGAGGAAAAACTGATAATCCGTCAAAACATCTCCGGCGACAGTCCGGTAATTAAACCGGTGCTGAACAAGGAAGAAATACTCGAAGCCCGTAAAATTGTCCGCGAAGTGTATCTGGACGAAAAAATTGAAAAATACATTGTCGACATCGTTTTTGCTACCCGTTTCCCCGAAGAGCACGGCTTGAGCAATCTGAAAGGCATGATTTCGTTCGGTGCATCGCCGCGCGCCAGCATCAATCTCGCTTTGGCAGCGCGGGCCTACGCCTTTATTAAACACCGCGGGTATGTGATTCCCGAAGATATCCGCTTCGTATGCTTCGATGTACTGCGCCATCGCATCGGCTTAAGTTATGAGGCGGAAGCCAATAATCTTACAACAGAAGAAATCATCAGCGAAATTTTGAACAAAATAGAAGTTCCCTGATATCCGGACGCATGGAAACAAGCGAATTACTCAAAAAAGTACGTCAAATCGAAATTAAAACCCGCGGCCTTTCGCGGAACATTTTTGCAGGCCAGTATCACTCGGCTTTCAAAGGGCGCGGTATGGCCTTTTCCGAAGTCCGGGAATACGAATTTGGCGACGATACCCGCGATATCGACTGGAACGTTACAGCGCGGTATTCCAAGCCTTATGTCAAAGTGTTTGAAGAAGAACGGGAATTGACGGTTATGCTGCTGATAGATGTTTCCGGCAGCAAAGATTTCGGTACCCACAGAACATTGAAAAAGGATATGACGACGGAAATTGCCGCTACGCTGGCGTTTTCCGCTATCCAGAACAACGACAAAATCGGCGTTATCTTCTTTTCCGATACCATTGAGAAATTTATTCCGCCGCAGAAAGGGAAAAAGCATATCCTCTACATCATCCGGGAATTGATCGACTTCCAACCGGAGAACACAAAAACCGACATCGGTCAGGTGTTGCAATATCTGACCAATGCAATCAAAAAACGGTGCACGGCTTTTGTGATTTCGGACTATATCGACCGGCACGATTACCGGCACGCACTGACGATTGCCAATCGGAAACACGATATTGTCGCCATTCAGGTTTTCGACGAACGAGAAACGGAAATTCCCAACGTGGGACTGATGAAAATGAAAGACGCCGAATCGGGGGCGGAAAGCTGGACAGATACTTCATCATCTAAAGTACGGCAAATGTATCGCGACTGGTGGCAACACCGTCAGACGGAAATGCAGAATGCTTTCAAAAAGAGCCGTGTCGATTCCGTGTCGATCCGTACCGACGAAGATTATGTAAAAGCATTAATGGATTTATTTCATAAAAGAGCATGATGAGAGTAAAAATGATACTGACTGTTGTGGCGAGCCTGATGGGGTTGTCGGCATATGGCCAGACTGTGGTTGTGAATGTATCGATCGATTCCGCGCAAATCCTTATCGGAGAACAGACTCGGTTGCATCTGGAAATTGCTGCCGACAAAAACACTTCCATCCAGTTGCCTTTCATCGCCGATACACTGATGCAGGGCGTAGAAGTATTAAACATTACGATACCCGACACCATCGACCTCGGCAACAACCGGATGAAAATCCAGTATGATTACCTGATTACTTCGTTCGATTCGGCTTTGTATATGCTGCCGCCGTTTCAAGTGATTGCCGGAATAGATACGGTTTATTCAAACCAGGTGGCGCTAAAAGTTTCAACGCTCCCGGTGGATACGGAGTCCGGTAATTTCTACGATATCAAGGATGTGTGGAAACCGCCTTTTGTCCTGACCGATTATGCGGATATTTTCTATGCTGTTCTCGGAATGGGTATCGTGGTTCTGCTTATCCTTTACCTGATTTCCCGGTGGAAAAAGCACAAGCCGATTCTGCCATTCAAGAAGGAGGAAATAATCGTTCTGCCGCCGCACGTTTGGGCAATTCAGGCGTTGGATACCATCAAAAGCGAAAAGCTATGGCAACAGGGCAAGGACAAGGAATATCAGTCGCAACTGTCGGATGTAATAAGGGGCTATATCGACAAACGGTTTGGAATCAATGCCATGGAAATGACCTCCAGTCAAACGTTACAGGCCATTCGGGGACATAGTGAAGCGGATATGGTTTTCGCTCCGTTGAAACAAATGCTCCTTTTGTCCGATTTGGCCAAATTCGCCAAATATCATCCGCTGCCGGATGAAAACGAACGGAGCTTGATGAATGCCTATCTGTTTGTCAACAGTACTACCCCGGTAGAAACAACCGGAGAAGAGGAAAAAGAAGACGAAACAAAAGATGATAATAATGCGTAAAAAAATATGATTTTTGAACATCCATTATACCTGTTCCTATTACTTTTGCTACTACCCATGATGGGCTGGTACATCTGGAAGCAACGGCAGGCGCAGGCCAGCCTCCGCCTCTCGTCGTCGGAAGGATTTCGGAAGGCGCCTAAAACATACAAAATATACCTCCGGCATCTGCCTTTTGTGCTGCGAATGCTGGTTGTTGCGCTGATAATTATTGTATTAGCTCGTCCGCAAACCACCGACAAATGGAATACAACCACTACGGAAGGAATTGATATTGTACTGACGGTAGATATTTCCACCTCCATGCTGGCCGAGGACTTAAAACCCAACCGGATAGAAGCTGCCAAAGACGTCGCCCTTTCATTCATCAACGGCCGACCGACCGATAATATCGGCTTGGTGGTCTTTTCCGGCGAAAGTTTTACGCAGTGCCCGTTAACTACCGATCACGCCGTACTGCTTAACTTGTTGAAAGACATCCGTTGCGGAATGATTGAAGACGGCACCGCTATCGGACACGGTTTGGCAACCGCCGTCAGCCGGTTGAAAGACAGCCCGGCCAAATCAAAAGTCATTATCCTGCTGACCGACGGTACCAACAACCGCGGAGAGATTGCTCCGGTAACGGCGGGCGAAATTGCCAAAGCGTACAACATCCGGGTCTACACGGTTGGTGTGGGCACCAAAGGAACGGCGCCCTACCCGTATCAAACCCCATTCGGTACTCAATACCAGAATATTCCGGTAGAAATAGACGAAGCTACGTTGACGAAAATCGCTCAAATCTCCGGCGGATTGTATTTCCGGGCGACCAGCACCACGGCGCTGAAAGAAATCTATCAGGAAATCGACCAGTTGGAAAAAACAAAAATGAATGTACAGGAATACAGTAAAAAACACGAAGAATACCGGCTATTCGCCTTTTGGGCTTTCTTCCTCTTTTTATTGGAATTACTGCTGCGATACACCCTGTTGAAAAATATACCCTGAAAATTATGTTTAGATTTGAACATCCGGAATATTTGTACTTGCTGCTGGCGCTGCCCGTGCTGCTGGGATTTTTTATCTTCTACATGAAAAGTAAGAAAAGCGCTTTGAAACGTTTCGGCGAAATGCAACTGCTCCGCTCATTGATGCCGGAAGTAGCGCTGAAAAAATACTATTTCAAGTTTTGGATACTGCTGACAGGTATCGGATTGCTGGTCTTGGTCATTGCCGGTCCTCAATTCGGATCCAAATTGGAAACCGTAAAAAAACAGGGCATCGAAGTGATGGTTTGCTTGGATGTGTCGAACTCCATGCTCTCGACCGATGTTAATCCCACGCGTTTGGACAAAGCCAAACAAATCCTGTCCCGTCTGGTAGATAACCTCACCAACGACAAAATCGGTTTGATTGTTTTTGCAGGCGACGCCTACATTCAGTTACCCATTACCTCGGATTACGTTTCCGCCAAGATGTTCCTGTCATCCATCAACCCGTCGATGGTGCCTGCGCAGGGAACAGCCATTGGTTCGGCCATCAACCTGGCGGTAAAATCGTTTTCGCCCAGCGAAATTTCGGAAAAAACGATCATCCTTATCACCGACGGCGAAGATCACGAGGACAACTCGGTGGGTGCAGCGGAAGAAGCGGTTAAAAAAGGCATCACCGTCAATGTATTGGGAATCGGTTCGCTGCAAGGCAGCCCCATTCCCACGTCCAACGGATATATGAAAGACAAAGACGGCAACATGGTGCTGACCAAGTTGAACGAAAAGATGGCGCAAGATATTGCAGTGGCCGGAAAAGGCATGTACGTCCGCACCGACAATACCAACAATGCGCTCAAAGCCCTGCAAAAGGAATTGGACAAGAAAACCAAATCGGAAGTCGAAAGCAAAGTTTATTCTTCGTTCGACGAAAAATATGCGGTTCCGGCTTGGGCGCTGTTGTTTTTACTGATTGTCGAATTTTTTATTCTGGACCGGAAGAACCGGCTTTTGAGTAAGATTAAATTGTTTTAATAATGAAAACGTTTGTATTAATATGCATTTGTATCGCGGGATTCACTGCTCAGGCTTCTGCCCAAAAACAAGTGCGGAAAGACATCCGGACGGGCAATAAGGAATATAAACAGGAAAAATTTACCGACGCCGAAGTGGATTACCGCCGGGCGCTGGAAGCCAATGCCCGTTCCTCCGATGCCGCTTACAATCTGGGAAACGCTTTATACAAACAGGGAAAAGGACAGGAATCGCTGGAACAATACCAAGTGGTAACCGGAAACGAAACAGATAAATCCAAGTTGTCTATGGCCTGGCACAACACCGGGAATGTTTTTCTGGCGTCGGCGAAAGACCAGCAGGGAAACATGAACAACGAAGCACTGAAAAACAGCATCGAAGCCTATAAAAAAGCCTTACGCATACATCCAAAAGATGATGAAACCCGTTATAATCTGGCGCTGGCTCAAAAACTCTTGCAGGACAATCAGGATCAAAACCAAGATCAAGACCAAAACCAACAGCAGCAACAGCAACAAGACCAGCAACAACAGCAAAACCAGAATCAAAACCAGCAACAGGAACAGCAGCAAGACCAGCAGCAACAAAATCCCAACGAAATGAGCCGCCAAAACGCCGACCAGATATTGGACGCAATGATGCAAGAAGAAAAAAATACGCAGGAAAAAGTGAAAGCGAAACAAATGCAACAACAACGGCAAAGAAAAACAGAAAAAAACTGGTAAGAACATGAAAAAAATACTGTTGATAGTACTTATCATCCTCCCGTTTAACGGATGGGCGCAAATTACGTTCAAAGGAACAGCGCCGCGGGCGGTCGTTGTGGGCGAACAAATCCGCGTCAATTACACGCTTACCACACCCGACGAACGGGGCAAAGACATCCGTTTGCCGGATGCCGGCGGTCTTAAAGAACTGTACGGCGGAACGCTTTCGCAACAAGGCGTATCCAGAAATATCATCAACGGCAATGCTTCGACCCAGCGCACCGAAGTGTATACTTACATTTTGATGGCGGAAAAAGAAGGCGAATATACGATTCCACCAGCAACGATTCGCGTAGGAAACAGCGAATACAAATCGAACGAACTAAAAATCAATGTTTTGCCGCAAGACCAGTCCATAGCGGCGGCCAACGCCAATACGCAAGCTGCCCAGCAACAAGCCGCTCAGGAAGGCAACGCTCAGCTGTCGAACGACAATCTCTTTATCCGGATGCATGTTTCCAAATCGTCCGTTTACGAAAACGAAGGATTTTTAGTTACTTTCAAACTCTATACCACGGTGGATGTAAATAATTTTGAAAGCGTCAAATTTCCCGAATTTGAAGGGTTTATTGCACAGGAAATCGAACTCCCCGAAAACAAACAGCTCAATCTGGAAAACTATCAGGGACGAAATTACCGTACGGTTATTCTGAAACAAACCATTTTATATCCGCAACGGGCGGGAAAAATAACCATCGGACAGGGGAAATTCGACGCCATTGTCCGGGTACGCGCCCAGTCGCAACGAGCACGCAGTTTCTTCGACGATTTCTTCGATTCTTATTCCAATGTAAAAAAAACGCTGATCTCGTCCGCAGTTACCATGGATGTCAAAGCCTTACCGGCCGGCAAACCGGCTTCTTTTTCCGGTGCGGTAGGCAATTATAAAATGACTTCTTCCATCAACGCCACCCATCTAAAGGCCAACGAACCGGTAACCGTCAAAATCACTCTTTCCGGCAACGGTAATATCAAACTGATAAAAAATCCCGAAATTGTTTTCCCGAACGACTTCGAGATTTACGACCCGAAAATAGAAGTCAATTCACGGGTTACAACTGCCGGGGTGAGTGGAACAAAAACAATTGAACATTACGCCGTTCCGCGTTACGCCGGCAATTTCACCATCCCCAGCGCACAATTTTCCTACTTCGATTTGAATACCGGAACATATAAAACATTATCGACCGAAGAATACCGCCTGCACGTCGAACAGGGAACGGGCGACAACACAGCCACAACGGTCGTTACGGGCGCCAACAAGGAAAATGTCCGCTTCGTAGGGCAGGATATACGGCACATCCGCACCGGTGGATTCGATTTCCATAAAGGAGAGTTTCTCTACGGCACCTGGAGTTACAGGCTGTTTTATCTGATACCTCTGTTGCTGTTTGTTGTCCTCTTCGTTATTTACCGGAAACAGGCGGCGGAAAATGCCAATATCGCTCTGGTACGGACGAAAAAAGCCAATAAGGTAGCTTCCAAACGCCTGAAAACGGCGAATAAGTACTTGAAAGAAAACCGGCGCGAACCGTTTTACGACGAAACACTCAAAGCCGTTTGGGGTTATTTGAGCGACAAGCTGAATATCCCGGTGGCCAACCTGACGAAAGACAATGTGGAAACGGAATTAGTCCGCTACGGCGTTGGTGAATCGCTCATTCGTTTGTTTATCGACATCCTCAATACGGCCGAATTTGCCCGGTTCGCCCCGGCGCAAGGACAGGGAGCGATGGACGAACTCTATAAACAGGCCGTAGAAGCAATCAATCAAATGGAAAAAATCTGACACTATATGAAACGATTTATTATTCTCACAACCCTATTCTGCGCCTCCATCAGCCTTCCGGCACAAACCACCGTCGAGCAAGCCAATGCAGCCTACTCGGCCAAAGACTACCGGCAAGCGGCTCAACTCTACGAAAGCGCTATCAACGAAAACGGCGCATCGGCGGCCGTCTACTACAATCTGGGCAACGCTTTCTACCGGTTGAATCAAATAGCGCCGGCCATCCTCAACTACGAGCGCGCCTTGCTCTTAGACCCGGGCAACCGCGACATTCGCTTCAATCTGGAAATCGCACGCTTGAAAACAGTGGACAAAATCGAACCCGTAGGCGAATTTTTCCTGGCGGAAGGCTACAATGCCGTAAAAAACCTGTACAGCGCCGACCAGTGGAGTTACATCGCTATCGTTAGCTTTGTCCTGCTGATTCTTTGCCTGTTCCTGTTCTTTTTTTCGCGCCGCATTGCCCTGAAAAAAACCGGTTTCTACTCCGGTTTGGCCTTACTGGTGTTTTGCCTTGCCGCCAATGTTTTTGCTTACAATCAGAAGAAGAAACTCACGCACCGCACAACAGCCATTATTTTTTCGGCCACCACCACCATTAAAAGCGCTCCGGACAACAGCGGAACCGATTTATTTATCCTACATGAAGGAACCAAAGTGCAAATTACCAATCGTTTAGGCGAATGGAACGAAATCGAAACGGCCGATGGAAACGTGGGATGGATTCAAAGCAAGGAAATAGAGGTTATCTAAAAGCCGCTTTCTTTTGGCGGATTCCGAAAAATATATTATCTTTGCCGTCGTAAAAAGTTTCGGGGTGTAGCTCAGCCCGGTTAGAGTACGCGTCTGGGGGGCGTGTGGTCGGACGTTCGAATCGTCTCACCCCGACGGTTGAAAAAAGAAGAGGTCAGGAAATTTTCCCGACCTCTTCGGATTTTATTCTGTTATTTGCACACGATACAAGGCCGAACGGGCGCAGATATACAATGCTTTGTTATCTTTCCCACCAAAAACAACGGACATCGGGCGCTGAGGAACTGCAATTTCATCTATCAACGTTCCCTGTGGATTATACACCGAAATATTGCCCGACGGAATATAGACATTGCCTTTATCGTCAACAGCCACATCGTGTTCACCCTCTTCCGCAAATAATAACGGATTCAGCAATTCGCCTTTTGAGCCGACATCGCAACGGTAGGTTCGCCGTTCAGCACTGTTTGAAACATAAAAAGGCTTGCCCCGAACGGCTGTTTTCAGCGTATATGTTTGTCCTATATCCGGCGTGTTGGGAAGAATGGTTTTTCCGTCGCCCGTAACAAACCAGGTCTTTGTGTTTTCCGAAGAGATGGCCATGCTTTTATTTTCGGAACGATAACGCGAAGACTGGTAAATATACCGCTGCGCATCAGAAATGGAATGGAAAGGCTTTTCGTCTAATAATTCGATGGATTCGAGTGGACGTTGTGGATCGAATCGAATTACCTGGATTTCGCCCCGATTATACACGGTTTCCTGCAAGACGTAACGGGTTACCATAATCAGATTATCGTTTTCATCGCAAGCCAGCGATACCGGCGAAAAAGGAAAATCGGCAATCAACTTCAAACGATTGTCGTTGACGTCCCAACAATAAATACGATGCCGGTTGGCATCCATAAAATAAACATTTCCCTTGCTATCGACCGTTGCGCCATCAATAAAATTGAAGCCGGAAGCCAATTCTTCGACAGCCGGTTTTCCGGTAATATTATTTTTTCCGGACAATTCCAGAAAAGCCAATTCGAGATCTCTTACCTTTAATCCGGAAGTTGCGTCAAAGACAGCATCCCCGAAACCGTATTTTGTCCACGTATAGGCATGATATCCTTTGAAAAACAGATTTTCGGAATTTTCCACCCGCGCAGCATACTCTATGGGAGTTGTAACACGACTTACACGGTAAATAAATGTATTGGCAAACAGTAAATTGCGGGAATTACGTATATCCAAAGGTAAGCAATAAGGGCCTTCGCCGCTTTCCAATTCAAGTTGAAGTCCGTATATCCGCCAATTCGCAACGCCGTCCAAAATGACTTCGTTCCGAACGTGATGTTCGACCGACATGTAATAGATGCGTCCTTCGGTTTCCGTATTGGAAATATACATTCCGGCAGCGGCATACGGACTTGGCGTCCAGATGTCTTTGAAAGTTCCGCCTCCGCCGTCGGTAATCCACAAACTCCAATATTGCGTATCCCATTTGCGGAAAGGAAGGCCATCGGCAGTGCGATTATCATTGTAAACACGAACTTCCCGGCCATCAAGACTGTGGGTTCCATGTCCGCCGACAAAACGCACGTCGTTCATCATGGACTTAGGACCGGCCATCCATTTGGCGGCTACCGCTCTCGGATTCACTCCCGCCGTATTCAAACCGATGCCCGATACGATATTGACACCGCCTTTAGGCGCTTCCAATAAGGGGAGCGGTTGTCCCACACCTTGATAAGCCGCCGTACTGTCGCGAAGAATGATTTGCGTTACGGAAGGATGCAAACCCACCAAATTGGTATTCGCTTTCAGGATAATTGGTTTTGTTACACGGTAATGTCCGCCTGGCAAATAAACCGTTTGATGAGAAGCAATTGCTTTTTCCAAAATTTCCGTATCGTCTGTTATCCCATCGCCTTTTGCTCCCAAGGATTTGAGATTCGCCCACGTGGAATTGGCCGGCAACAGAGGTACATCGCTTTCCACCAAAGGTGGAATCATTTTAAGTACAACGATATCTTGCGTCGTTTTTATTTCCGAACGAATGCCCGAATCATTGCCATGCGATCCGTGAGTAAAACTTTTTACCTGATAAATAGCGCTGGGCGCTTTCAGCTGTTTCTCCGACATGTGAAACAGAACCAAAGCAGGCACTTGAATACAGGTTACATTTTCGAGGTTAACCTGCGTCCGCGAATTATTTTCATTACCAATCCGGATGGCCGGTTGCGTCAGATTTTCAAACCGCGAATCGGAAATCCACAATTCTTCCGACCGGTTTTCCGGTATTTCTACGGCAGTCGGCGTTTGTTTGATATAATTCCGAATCAGTATCAAGCCGGCTTCTTCCGTCCGGATAGCCGCTTTCGCCTGTTGTTCGTAATAACAATCAAGTACGATGGCCTGCCAGCCGGGTGCAGTTTTTCCGGTCTTTATTCCATAATCGCCTCCGAAAAAGCGGCAATACTCAATTTCGTTGCAGATATCTTCCACTCCGATAGTTCCTTTACTTAACCGGAAATCGATATGGGAAAGGAAACAATGTTGTGCAGCGTGAAAACGAACAGCGATAGCAGAAGGATTCCCTTCCGCTATGCTGATATTGATATTCCGGATGCCGGTATAAAAGGTGCCTGCATTCGCATCGGAAATAAAACCACTTCTGCGGGAACGGTCGGAAACAAAATGAAACAGATACTTCTTTTCGTCCTGAAATCCCGGCGTATTTTTTTCCAGTACAAAATGCGGCCGTTCTTTTCCGTATCCGATTAAACGCACTCCTTTCCACAGGTATATCGTTTGGCTAATCCGGTAACGGCCTTCCGGAATAAATACCACTCCATACCGCACCGTTTCCTGAATTTGATTGATAGCCGACTGCAAAGCGTCCGAAACATCCGCACTTCCATCATTTTTGATATTAAAATTTTCCGGGGTGAAATACATCGCCAGCTCATCTTCCATTTTTTCAACATAAATGGAAGAGTGAGCAGGAGCCGGCGGTTCTTTTGCCGAAAGACTAATAATAAAACCTAAAAAGAAGGACAGGATAATATACTTTTGCATACTGTTTTATAAAGGATAACGTTTGATGCTTACGGTTACCGTTCCCGTTGCCAGCCGGTTGATGTAAACGTAGGCAGCATATTTGCCGTTGGCCGTTTTCATGAAAGCACCTTCATCCGCTGCAAAGTTCAGAACAAAATCGTAAGCCTGATCTAATTGCAACGTTTGGAAGTCGATATCGTCGATATAAACATTCGGAATGCTGCCTTTCAGTTGAGCGTCCCTTACATCGGCGCGTTTTTCCATCCGGGTACTGTTTTTTGTCCAGTTGCCGGGAATAACATTCGGAGTAGCGATATACTTCGGATCTGTTCCGGGAGATACAAAAGCGTGTCCGTAATCGAAATTATCCAATTTAGCCTGATGGATATAGATAAAATCTATTTTATCGGACAAATTTTGACTGTTCACTTCTGCGAGCGTATAAGCAGCCATATTTTCGATGGAAAAATAGCAAACATTCGCTGTCGTCAACGGGATTAAGCGTTTCATGTCCATTTTAGAAACGTTGTATTCGGGTGTTTTATACGAAACGCTTTCGCCGGTGGAAGATTTAGCCGAGAACACAAAAGAAACTTTTTGTCCTTTGGCTTCTGCCGGAACTATATAACTGTAACGCAACGTAACCGCAATCAAATCGACCATCCTTGTTCCGTGAGGTACGGAAGGGTTCATATACACTTCGTCGATTTTGTCTTCCAGTGTTGCCGTAGAAACAGCTCCGCTCGTACTTGTTTCCTTCACCGACTTTACGGGAACTTCCGAACCGCCGGGGTAACGTGTGCCATCGACGGTTATTTCGTTGGAAGCCGTATAATACGAATACCATTCAAAACCGGTGCCGGCAGCTCCCGCGATGGAAGCTTCGGCCTGCGCAGTCGCCAATTTACCGGACAGTGTTCCTATCGCGTAAGCAAAATCTATTTTTTCACCTGCAATAGCAGGGGCCATTGTTTTTTTTATCAAATCGTTCTTCAATAACGATTCGTTATCATCACTGCACGAAATAAAAAAACACACGGCGGTCAATAGTAATATACTGATTGTTTTCATCTTTTTATTTTTAAATAATTATTCACCTTGTGCCGTTACTGTAATCGTATAAGTCTTTTGTATTTTCCGGTTACCGGAGATAACAGTGTATTGGCGAGGTTGTGTAAAATCCACCCATTCACCCATCATCGGCGTAACAATACAATCAATTTCCACGCTACAACGCGGTTTTACGTGTTTCAAATTGGTTCCGAACTTGGCAATCGCTGTTACCGTATTGTTATCATTATCAATGACGGCGGTGCCGATCAGTGAGTTCCGGTTGTCCGGACCCAGCAGTTCAAAAACGGTCATACTGCATGCTTCTTTGTCTGTGATCAACAAGTTGCGGTCATCTATCGGATAATCGCTGCAAGTGACCATGAATAAACCCAGAAGGATTATACTTGTTATTTTAATTGAATTTTTCATTTTTTACCGAATTATTAAATAAACATTCCTTTTTTACAACCACGGCCGGTTTTGAGTCAGATTCAGATTACGGCTTCTATCCGTATCGGAAATCTTGTAGATATAAAAACGTTCATACGTTCGTGCATCGACATTCTTCAACTGATCTTTCACAAAACCTCCCTGGGTATTGTACATCGGCCATCCGGGACTTTGGGGGCCGCCCCAGATTGCTTCGGCTTCCCGCCAGCGGCGGATATCGAACGGGCGGATTCCTTCGGCAATTAATTCCACAATGCGTTCCTGTTTGATGGCATCGAAGAAAGCAGCCTTATCGGCATATTTTGCAGGCGCCAAACCGGGTAAATTGCCTCTTTGCCGGATTTTATCGACCAATGAAACGAGTTCGTCGGAAGGGCCGCTCACTTCATTAACAGCTTCACAATACATCAGATAGACATCAGCTAAACGCATCAAATAAAAATCCTGCGGACCTTGGCTTCTTTCGGCAATCGGTTCCTGACGTATCCATTTCCGGTAAAGATAACCGGTTTGTCCGCTGGCGTCGTTATTGATATATGGAGCTTCCCGTACTCCCATTTTCATGATGAAAGTGCCGGTCATGTTGTACCCGTCATTTGAAATGCCTTGAATGGTTTCCCCTTCCCAAAGCAAAGTCGCTTTCATGCGCCAGTCGCGGTTTTCGTAGCTTTGCGGATTGAGCGATCCATTAGGTGTTGCCGGATTATTTACCAAAACAAGCGGTTCGACCCAATCGCCGGTTGTCAGCGATTGATAGCGGTCAACCAAACGGCTACAGGGCATCACCCAACATTGTGCATTTCCGGTAGTACGTGTACCGAAATCACGGAGCATTTCTTCACCCTGACCTAAATTCGGGCCGCCAAACTGTACGGAGAAAATAATTTCCGGATCGTATTCGCTATAATATTGGAATAACCGGCC
The DNA here is from genome assembly GCA_031270075.1 of Dysgonamonadaceae bacterium. Classification (GTDB taxonomy): domain Bacteria; phylum Bacteroidota; class Bacteroidia; order Bacteroidales; family Azobacteroidaceae; genus Azobacteroides. The sequence goes on along the minus strand of JAISYG010000053.1, from coordinate 25,167 downwards.
ATACGACGGATTGTCGTAAGTTCCCGGATTCCCTTCGCTGAACAGTTTCAAACCGTAATCATTAATTACTTTTCTGAAATCGTCAGCAGCTTTCTGATAAGCCTGTTGGGCTTCGCTTGCACTTTGGGTGAACCCGTCCAATTCAGGCCATCCGTATTTTTTCCAGGAAGCCCAATAGAGTTCGATTTTTCCCCTGAAAGCCAGAGCGGATACCTGTGTGGCGCGACCTCTTTCACCGGTATTCGTTATCTTGGTTGGCAATACGGAAACAGCATAAGTCAAATCCTGGATTAAGTTGTCCTTTATCTCGTTGATTGGTGTCCGGGAAAGTGTAATAGCTTCTTCGTCGCCTTCCAGCACTTGGGTATAATACGGTACATCACCCCACAACTGTATCAAACGGAAATAGGCCAAAGCGCGAAGAAAATAATTTTCCCCGTTCACCCGTTCCAATTGTTTTTTGGTTTCCTCGTGAGTAGTCCGCTGAATCATTGCTTCGATATTTTTGATGGTAAAATTAGCGCGGTTGATCACCCGGTAGGCATCATTCCACATAGCCCCAAAACTGCCGCCGTTGGTCTGGTAAAAATTATTTCCGACACTGCCGCCGCTGGTACCTCTTGTGTTTTGAAATTCGCCTACGCCATCGAAGTAGTAATCCCGTCCGAAAAGTGTGCGGGTCGCCTGATATACCCCCAGAGTGGAGGTCAACGCATCGTCGGTCGTCTTCCAGAAAAGATCGGAAGATACCGCCGTAGTAGGTTGCTGATCTAACAGATCTTTCACGCAGGAATTAAGTAATCCTACGATCATAAGCAGTAATATATATTTAAAGTATTTCATATTCTTTTTTCAATTAAAATTCAACATTTAATCCTACCGAGAATGTTTTAACCAAAGGATAAGCATCCGCATTGTGGATTTTTTCAGGATCAACGCCTTTCCATTCCGAAATTGTAAAAAGATTTTCAGCCGAACAGAAAATACGCACACGATCAAAAGCGATCTTGCTTAATACGGATTTCGGAATGGCATATCCGAGTTGCAGGTTCTTTAAGCGTGCATAAGCCGTGTTATATGACCAGAAAGTCGATTCTTCCCGATTTCGTCCGCCCGATCCGGTTACCAATCTCGGCATCGAAGCCTCGCGGTTATCCAACGTCCAGGTATCCTGCCAATGGAAATCCTGGAATGCGTAACGGTCTGCCGGAACATTGACGTTATTGTAATTATCAAGCCATAAGTCATGCCGTCCGTAACTGCCCTGAACAAGCGCCTGAAAATCAAATCCATACCATTGTGCACCCAGCGTTACACCATACTGTCCATTCGGTCTTTGGCGATATTGATTAGGGAAAGCCACTCTATCGTCGCTGTTTACCTTACCGTCGCCGGTAATATCCTTTAACAGGATATCACCCGGAGCCATTGTTGTATTTTCCTGATATGGAGCATTGTAAATATCGTTCCACGACTGGATTAAACCCGGATAAGCCTCGTAAATATACATAAACCGGTAGGGCATATCAATCCGTTCCCAGCCTTTTCCCAAATAATCGCCCCATTCTATCAAGATATTCTGATTATAGGAAGCATTCAGGTTGATGTGGTATTTGATGGCTCCGATTTTGTCTGCCCAGTTGATTTCCAGTTCAGCTCCGCGGTTGCGCATGTCGCCGATATTGATGCGGGGAGCATCGTAACCGGTAAGTACCGATGACAGAGTCGATGAACGAATCATATCCGAAGTATAACGTTCATAAACAGCTAATTCCGCAATCAGTTTATTCTTGAAAAATCCCAGATCCAAACCCAGGTTGGTTACTTTGGTCGATTCCCAGGTTAAATTGGGATTAATCATTTTGGATGCGCTGAAGCCTTTTACGATTTTACCATCTAAGATGTAATTGGTAGTAGCGAGTGTATTCTTTTGTTCGTAACGGCCTGGGCCTGAATTGTTACCCAACGTTCCAACAGAAGCTTTTAGCTTGGCGCTGCTGAATATTTTCTTCATAGGTTCAAAGAAATTTTCTTCCGAAAAACGCCAACTGGCTCCCACCGACGGGAAAAATCCCCATTGGTGTCCTTCTACAAATTTGGACGAACCGTCGTACCGAAAACTTAAATCCAGGATGTATTTTTCCTGCAAGCGATAATGTATATTTCCCAAAAACGACCGCAAACCTTCGGCATCCGACCAGCCGCCGTTGGTCATGTTGGATTGGGAAGCGGCGTCGAGTTCGGTCAAAGTCGGGTGCAAACGTTCTTTCCGTTGTGCACTGAAAGCCAGTCGATTCCAGTATTCTTCGGTAGCAGCTACCAAAGCCGTCAAATGGTGTCCGCCGGCAATTTCCTTATCGTACGACAAACGTCCTTCAAACAAAGTTTTATAATTTTGTTGCGTTGAATTATTGATTTGGTCGTCGGTCGGCATCGTCCGTGCAATGGTTCCCAATTGGAAATTATACTGCGGAGTAATATTTTGATACGATTTATCAAACCGGTTGAGATAATTCAAGCCATAACTGACGGTCGCTTTCAATCCTTTGAGGACTTCCCATTCGCCGTAAACCGTTCCGTTATATCCTTGTTGAGTCCGGATGCTTTTATAGGCTTCGTATTCCAACACCATGTTTCCGGCCGATGCATTTTCGCCGTAAGCCATCGCTCCGCCGTATTCGCCGGTTTCCGGATGCACGTTCAGGATGCCAGATACGGCATACATCAAGCCTGCATTTTCCAAACCGGCCGACCGCGGATAATTGATAATCGACCACTGCCCATCCGTTTTGATGCCTACTTTCAAGTTATCCCGGATTTTGTAATCCAGATTAAAGCGCATGTTATACCGGTCGTATTCATTATGAATCTGAAGGCCTTCTTCGTCCATCACCCCTACGGAAAGATAAAAATTGTGCTGGTCGTTGCCGCCGGAAGCCGAAACGTTGTGGCTCATCATCGTTGCAGTTTGGAACATTTCGTCGTATTGATTCGTATTCGGAAACAGGATGGGGTCTACCAAACTCATTGCCAGCCATTGTTCGACCGAACTCTGACGGAAATTACTGTTCTGGTTGCCTGTCTGCGAAGCGCGTATTTGCATCAACATCGCACGGGAATAATCGGCAAAATAATTATAAAAATGCGAAGGCTGCGATATCCCGTAATTGCCGGAATAGCTGATTTTCGTTTTTTCCCGGCCTTTCCCTGTTTTGGTTGTAATCAAAATCACCCCGTTTGCAGCGCGGGAACCATATACCGCCGAAGAAGCGGCATCTTTCAATACCGATACGCTTTCGATATCGTTCATATCCATCCGGTTGATGTCGACGTCCGGCATACCGTCCACCACGATCAAGGGATCGGCATTGTTGATGGTTCCCAATCCGCGAATCTGAAGGGAAGCGCCGTTGAATCCGGCAAACCCGGTCGATTGCATGACCGTAAGTCCGGGCAACAACCCAACCAATCCGGACGATACATTACTGACGGAACGGCTCGCCGTTTGTTCTCCGATTTTAACGGCGGAAACGGCTCCCGTCAGGTTCACTTTCTTTTGTGTGCCGTAACCTACCACCACTACTTCATCGAGCGTTTGGGTATCTTCCGACATCGGAATTACCACTTCCGTGCGTCCGTTTAATTTGTAGGAAACGGAAGAATAACCGATATAGGAAACTTCCAGCGTAGCATCGGGATTACTGACCGTCAGCGTGAAATTTCCGTTCACATCTGTGGCTGTCCCCGTATTAGTAGCCTTTTCTACTACACTGACACCGATTAGCGCCTCACCGCTTCCGGCATCCACAACCTGTCCCGTAATTTTTATCGGATTTTGCTGTGCTCTTGATAGATTGATGTTATCGGCATTTCCTTCGATTGCATAAACAAAAGTGAAGCAAAATACCCCTAACAGCGAGAAAATTCTTCGTTTGTTTTTCATGTTTTTTACTTTAAAATGTTTGTAATTTAAAATTAATAAGCGTTTGCATTGCAAGATTCGTTTTTTAATCAATCGGTGTCCATAGGCATTTCCTTTTTAATTGTGAATAATCCTGAATAAATTTCATTTTTTGCAAAGAACCGGATTTTTGCCGGATAGATATATCTATTTATGTACATAAAAGGTTTAATATTTGCAAAAATGTATAGAATTAAACCATTTATGTACAAAATTGAAATAGAAGGAGCGCTATCACTGAAAACCATACAATGCCGAACGAGCACAGATACACATAGCGACCAAACTATTAATTGAATATCAATGAATTACAATTTTATTCACGGATTGTAACCTTCGATTGTCGGTCAATTGCAGCACATACACATCTTTGGCCCGGCAAGCAACGTTCACGGCGTCGGTTTGCGTTTTCGTCAGCACGATTTGTCCTTGCAACGAATACAGTTTGACGGTACTTATCGCTTCCGAGAAACGAATGACATTGTTTGTCTGATAGAATGAAAGGCGGTCGTCGCCGAAGCCATCTTCCCATACAATACGTTCATACACATTAGAATAGCTTTCAAAGGCAAGAAAAAAACCAAAAGGCTTAAAAATAGTATTTTTATTTCATGATTTTTTTAATTTCTTAATTTACAATCACTTTATGCGAATCGGTACGATGCAGTGTCTGCACCCGAACTATATATACGCCCGGATGCAACGCAAATGCACGATCGCTTGTGATTTTTTGCCCGGAAACACTGTAAACCGTAAAATTCACATTGTCGGGATAACCATCGAAATACAAATGGAAGTTTTGCACATACACCTGTCCCCGTGCCTCGGCGACAGACTTTATGCCCGTTCCCAAAAATTCGATAATCAGTTGGTCGAAATTCAGTTGGGAACCGGTAAAATTCACACGTAGGGTTTGCAGACCTTCGGGCAAATCCAGTTCTGCCGAATTATCGGCATAAGTTGTATAATTGTCTGTATTTTGAGGAATTAATATTGACAAAACGGATGCTCCTTGCCGGATTTCCACTGCACCCGTCGGCAAACCGGCCATCCGTAATGTGATACGATATTTTCCGGCTTGCGGTGCGTTGAGGTAATATTCCGCCCACGCGCCGTTGGTTCGCGATGTCAGCGTGAAACCGCCGTTATAAGCTTCTGCCCGCAGGTTGGAAACACTTTTGAATTTTTCGGCTTCTATGGTTGCCGGAATATCCAAAGCCGTTGATTCCCGCTCCTGCCGTTTCCACAACTGTGAATCGTACAATGAGGGCGTGGCCAGCGATGCGCCTTGCCCGATGCCTTCCTTATAATCTTCGGGAGCTGTTTCCACATTTCCGTATTTAGTGGAAATATAGGTCGGCGTGGTTTTCACGCCCGAAGCCGCTCCGCGCGTACCGATGATATAACCATAACCGTGCTGGCGGCTGTCGATAATGTAGTTGTTGCCTTTGTATTTCAGCCCATTACTGTTCCAAAACACCGTTTGGCTCGAAGTGATTCCATGATAGTTTCCCGCATTTGCACCGTAAGGCCGGACGCTGCTTTCGATAAAGTCGCCGTCCAGATTGTAATTGTCAATCAAATTACTCATGCTGAAATACATATGGAAGTCGCTGGCATATTTGGCGTTTGTAGCCGTGCAATTAACAAACACATTTCCATTGGAATATGCATACTTGAACGCAAATGCATGGCGCGAACTGGTTGAACTGTAATTCTTAAACAGGCAATCTTCGGAGCACAGGTTGAGGCCATAGCCGTTTCCGCCGCCACCCTCGTATTGCGGATAACTGAAATCGCAATTCTCGATGGTCAAACTACGGCATTGGTTCAAATCCATGCCGTTGGAACTCATGTGAATTTCGCCGAATGAAGTATTCGCAGGATTGTCAGCATGATACGAAGCAATGTTTCTCGCCCAAGAATTGACGGCATGAGAAAATTTAATCAAAAATGCGCTATGCACCTGATAACCGCCGTTGCCCGAAGTATTGTAATCTTCCTCGCCCCAGCCGAACGTTACAGGATTCATCTTGTTTCCGATGGAAAAATTTTCTAAGCCCACGTTCGACAATTTCGGTGTAACTTTATACACACGGGCGTTATCGCGCATCTTTACCGGATAGCGGGTTGGAATATCAATCGTAATCGACTTGGCTTCGCGGTTAATTCCCGTGATTTGACGGTAAAACGTAACGCCCATAGTAGTATTGGGACTCCAAAAACCGCCCATACTGTGTTCGGCAATCCACTCGGACGAACGGTCGGAACGGATAATTACCCACGTACCTAACGTCAAACCCGTAATATCGTCCAGAAAGATTTCTTTGGAAGGCGTATCGCCGATGTCGCTCGTGAAACGGTATGTTTTACCGTCTTCGGGCGTATCCCAGGAACCTCCGCCATCAATCAGAATAATCTGTTTGTTGCGCATATTTTCTTCGTAGCAACGAATGAAAGTGCGGCCTTTGCCGGCGCCGCGCAAAATGATATTCGATGAACTGATTTTCAAGGCGCTGCTGCCGCCGGCTGTTCTCACTTTAAACGTTCCTTCCGGAAGATAGACCGTGCCGCCGCCGAGAGCCGAAACGGCATTGATAGCGTTTTGAATAGCCGCCGTTGCATCGTTAGTCCCGGTTTTATCGGCATTGTAAGGCGCTTCGGTTACATCAATGTAAGCTTCGCCGACCGACTGCGGAATTGCATCAATGCCCATCCTATAACCGGCGTATGAAAAATCGTGCAGGAAATGCTGCTCGGTTCCGTAAGTATAACCCGGTACCCAGTTGGCAGGGTACAGATTGCTGTACCAGTCGGCTTTTACACCGACGGTACAGCTAATCAATAACCCACATAATAACCATCTTTTCATTTAACAACCATTATAAGATAATTATTCCATGGCCTCTATGACTACCGGCCATAATGGATTTTGCACCAGCAAATGCCCGCGGCTCTTGTTAATCTCATTTTGAGGCACAGGATACCAGTAATATTCTTTCGCCCAACGCCGATTTTCGAGCGATGTTCGCTGATAATAGGAATCCGGATCGCCCAGGGGCTTGGTCGTCGTATTACTGCCATCGCTCAACTTGTAGGGAATATTGTCGAATCCGTTCATATACATACCGCTGATACGGGTAATATCGCCGTCCACACCCCCTTTGTCTATTTGATTGGTAGGGATAGGGTCGCAAATCATCCAACGGCGCATATCAAACCAGCGCTGTCCTTCGCCTAAAAGTTCGACATGGCGTTCCTGCACGATGGCTTTGAACTGCGCTTCCTTATTGCCGATTACTCCGGTTTTCACTCCGGTGGCCTGCATATTGGCGTATCCCGATATTCCGGCGCGATCCCGGACTTTATCAATATACTCGATAATTCTCGGATCGCTAGGATCGATTTCATTCAACACTTCTGCATAATAGAGGTAAAAATCGGCCAGACGGAACAAGATGGACGGACGCGCCCACGATGTATAAACCGTAAATGGGGTGCCGGGTGCTCCTGCTACATTGATAGAAGTTATTCCCTGCGCAATACGCCGGTTCTTGAATTTGTAGAACAAATAACCCGATCGCGGCCAGTTTTCCCCACCGGCAATGCCGGATGGTTTGCCGCGGCCAAACCATTGATAGAAAATGCCATTAGGATTATTGTGTTCGTTGGCGTGAATATGCCAGCTTTTGCCGTTGTAGCTGACCGCTGCATAAAAACGCGGTTCACGGTTGGCGTACATGTTGTAAATATTCTCGTCGGCATGGTTATTGACATGCGTAGGATTGCTTACCGTAGTAAATCCATCTTCGTGATAACCGGAACCCGCATCATAAATCGCCGTCCCATTATTCATGAAAAACGCATCTACCGATTCCTGCGAGATACAGATATTCGCGAAGTTGGTCGGGCTGGCATATAGGTTCACCGGATTGGAACGCCGTTCCTGGTTGTTCGGATTACTGTAATCGTTGTAAGCTGTTGCCCAGATAATTTCATCGTTGTATTTCTGGAATACCTGATAAACGGATTCGTGCGGATTCAGTTCGTTTGCATTGGGTCCGGAAGTGTAAAATTCCTCGTGCAACTTATGTCCGTTGGCATGAGCGAAATTCAGAAAGTCTTCCAACCGTTGCTTAGCGATTTGCCATTTATTCGCATCGTAATCGGGAAAAAGGCGTGTACCGTCCCTGTTTTCGATAGACAAACCTTCCGGAAAACCTCCGTTAAAAAGCTTGGAAGCGGCATAGACCCACAGTTTGGCGCGCAATGCATAAGCCGTTACTTTGGTCGGACGCACCATTTCGCCCGTATTGTAAGTTCCCGTACTCGTCCGAATCGTTGCAGCCAAGTTATCAGCCGCAATCACTTCGACCAGTAAACCGTCGATATAATTGATGATGTCGTCCATCGGCGCACGGGCGTAATCAATACCCTGATCTTCCGGACTGGCTACATCGGTAACCAAAGGCACCGATCCGTACAATTCGAGCAAAGTAAAATACGAATAGGCAATCAGAAATTTAGCTTCGTCTTTCATCCGGAGCACATCCTGTTCGGAAAGCCGGGAACTGCCCGAAGAAGCATCGCCGATTGGATGTACCCGTTCCAGAAAGATCAATGCCTGACGGATATACTGGTATTGTGTTGCCCAGCGGTGATAACCCGCATTCGCCGGCGTGTAACCGGTTACCATAATATTACGGGCAAAATTACAAACCAGTTCGCCGGATATGGCCGACCACGGATTACTCATTGCATCCGCCGAAGAAGCATTTTTCGAATATTCGATGATACAGTTGAAAATATTGCCGTGCCACCGCTTGGTATAGCTCGAATTTTCGAATACGCCGTCGATGGTCAGGTTATCCGTAAGTTCCGATGACACATCGAGGTAGTCACTACAGGAACCAAACGACGCCGTTCCTGCTATACACATACACAGAAGAATTTTATTTATATTTTTCATAACGATATTCTATTTAAAAAGTTACATCTAAGCCCAATGTCCATGTCGAACTGATCGGATAACGCGCACCCGAACGGTTGGTTACTTCCGGATCCCAGAATTTCACCTTATCCCAAGTACAAAGATTTTCACCCTGAACATACAGTCTAATGCTTTCCAATTTCATATTTTTGACTAATTTCGAATCAAACAGATAAGCAAATTCAACATTTTTCAAGCGCAGATAGGTAGCATCGCGGTACCACCAAGTGCTGGCGCGTGTATTGTTACCGTTTCCTGCCGTGCGTAAACGCGGGAATAATACATCCTGATTGTAAGGATCTTCGTAACGCCAGCGGTTCATGGCTTCGTCGCGCAAGGCTGCATCGGTAATCGACCGCTGGAACGGATAGAAGTTTTCTACCTTGTTCAACAAGTAGGTTGAAATATGGGTAGCCCCCTGAAAGAATGCACCTACGCTAAATCCTTTCCATTCGGCATTCAAACCGAAACCATAGACAATTCCCGGCGTATTGGTCGGATAAAATCCGTTCAAATACGTCTGGTCGTAACTGTCGATCCGTCCGTCGTCGTTTAAGTCGCGGTAACGGATATCGCCGGGGGCAACCGTTAATCCCGGATCGGGAATGCCCGATTTCAACTGATAGGTTTGCGAACCGTTGGGGTTGGTCGTGATGATGAAATCGTCCGGAGTAAACAATCCTTCCGCTATGTACATGGTCGGCTGGCCGATGCTTTGTCCGGTATAAGCCTGATATGCGTATGATTGTGGGATTTCGTCGTATTCAATCACCTTGTTTTTCGTATAGGTATAATTGAGTCGTCCGGAAAGGATTACATCGCCAATCAACTGCTTGCCTACCACATTAAAATCAATACCTTGATTCTGTGTACGGCCGAAATTCTGCATCGGATTGACGCGCAAACCGGCTGCCGTCGGAATCGTTTGGCGACGAATCAGAATATTGTAACGTTCATTCATAAAATAGTCAATGCTTGCATCAATGCGTCCTTCGAGAAATCCAACGTCGATACCGGTATTGAATTTATCTTCGATTTCCCAACTCAAAGTAGGTGTGGCATAATCGCTTTCGACAATACCCGCTCCTGGGCTGCCAGAACCTTGTCCGTTATTGGAAACACCGGATCCGCCTGTCCATGAAAAATTATAACCGCCGCTATCTTCATTCACCCGTTCACGGTAAGGAAAACGCGACATATCGCTGGAAAGCACATCGTTACCGGTTCTACCGTACGAAATACGGAATTTGAGTTTGTTGACCACCCTGTCCAAATTCTTCCAAAAATCTTCGTGGCTGGCCCACCATGCCACACCTACAGCGGGGAAAGTGCCCCAGCGGTGTCCGGCTGCAAAGTTTTCACTACCCGTCATCCCCATACTGGCTTCGAGCAAATAGCGTCCATCATAACCGTAAGTGGCACGCGCTACGATGCTTTGTTTCCGGTAAGGAAGCATTTCCAAACCGTTGCTCCGGGTTTGGTATTGAGTTTCTTTCTGATTGTAGAGAATCAATCCCGTAACATCGTGTACGCCATCAAACATCCGTTTATAATCGAAAGCGGTTTCGATATAGATTTTCCGTTCGCCGGAATTGGAAGCAGCCACCGGGTTACCCAATGCCGAACCTGCGCGAATCTGGTTAAATACTAAATTTCCTTCGGCATCGCGTCCCGTAGCAAAGAATGAATTCGCTTCCTTGGAGCGGTTGAGGCGGCCTTGCGTAACAGCGTCGAAACTGACGGATCCACGCCAGGAAAGGCCCTTGGTAACCACATCCAAATCCTGCACCAGATTTACTCTCGATTGAACGGTAACTTCCCAATTTTTGGTATAACCCATATTATTGAGCAAGTTATAAGGATTCGCCCGTTCCGACGTACCTACCGAACCGGCCGAATAGACCGGATGTTCGGCAAAAGATCCATCGGAATACACCATCGGGAAAAGATATCTCGGCGCCATGGAAATAATACTCCACAAGTTATCGGAGGTAGTCAGCGGAGCATTCTGTTTGACAAAATACCCGGACATGTCAATAGACATTTTTGTCGTTTTCGACAATTCCATGTCGATATTGGAACGCAAGTTGTAGCGTTCGTATTTCAGGTTGGCGTTGTAATTTTCCACGGTGTTGCTATTGTACAAGCCGTTTTCAGTATAATAAGCGCCCGATACGAAGAATTTAACGCGCTCGCCACCGCCCCTGAAATTGATAGTATAACGGCTTACATCGGTATTGTCTTTTAATAGATCTAACCAATCAACATTCGGATACAAATCCGGATCGACTCCTATGCGATATTTTTCCAACGTAGCATCGTCATAAGTAGGCAGCCATCCGACAAGCGGATTGCCGGCTTCGTTCCATGTAGCTTCATTATACAGACTTAATGTACGATACGAATCCAACGAAAGAGGAACGCGCAACGGCGTGCGAACCGCATGTTCCATATTGACCGAGATAGCTGTTTTTTGCATCTTTCCGCGTTTGGTCGTAACCAGCACTACGCCGTTGGCGCCTTCCGCTCCATAAACGGCGGTTGCCGAAGCATCTTTCAATACTGAGAACGTTTCGATTTCATCGACCGGAATATTACTCATATCGGATTTGCTGCGCGGAATACCGTCGATGATAATCAATGGATTGGTACCACCGGCAAACGAACTTACACCGCGAATCCAGAAATTGGAATCATCGTAACCCGGTTCGCCGGATGGCTGGATAGCGATAATACCCGCTAATTGCCCCGCCAGCGAATTGGACAAACCGCGTCCAGTTACCGATAACTCTTTCGCCGTTATCGTATTGATGGATGCGACCACGCTTTCCTTTTTCTGCTGTCCGTAACCGATTACGACAACTTCGCTCAAATCTTGAGTCGCCTCAAGCATGCGGACGTTGACAGCTGTTTCATTTTTAGGTACAGTGCGTTCTTCCTTAACAAATCCCAAATAACTAAATACCAGTACATCTCCCGGCTTTGCATTGATGGCATAACGCCCGTCCATATCGGTAGCGACTCCGGTCGTTGTATTTTTCACTTCTACCAAAACACCCATTAGAGGATCGCCGTTGCCTTCCGTAACCAAACCGGTAATTTTATTCTGTGCTTGCAGGCCGAAAGCCGTGCAGCACAAAAACATTGCAAGAATTATTATTTTGTTCATTTTCATAACCTTCACATTTTATTATTTTTCTTCTCTGGAAATTGTTACTTGTACCGGAGTATAATTGGTATCAAGCGTAAAGACGTATTTTTGACCTCCGCCAAGTGCACGGTTACTGCCGGTTGCAATATAATTTCCCTGGCTGTAAGCGTTTGCAGTGGTTTTCAGCATAAATCGTTCGCTTCCGCCGCTCGATTCGGGCACACCCGGATTACCGTACAGGGTTTGCACCAGATTCAACGGAACCGGATTATTCAGCGACCGGCTGTTTTGATAGAAAGCAATGCCGACCGTATTGCCGGAGGTACTTTGCCGTATCGTCTTTTCAACTATCAGTTTTACTTGATAAATGCCATTCCCCATGGGAGCCATGGCAAAAGATTTTTCAGGATTCCACAAGCAGGCGTTCGCTTCATAAGAAGGTATTCCCAAAGGATTCGGCAAGCTGCCCATATCGCCTACACCGCCGTTGACCCACAAACCGCCGGTTTTCGTTTCCGGATCGAAATCTGCCAAACTGTTGCCGTTCATCGGTTCAACACGGAAGAATTTCAGATTAGCATCGGCCGTTACGCGGTATTTTCCGTCCGCAGCCCGGAACGTGAAATTACCGGCAGCATCGGTATCGAAGAAAGTAGGATCGATCCACCAGTCGGCGATATCCAAAAATCCACGGATTTTAATCGCTTGATTTTGTACAAATTCCTTTTCAACAATCGCCAGACCTCCATTATAACTTGGAAAATCGATGCCGTCGAACGAAGGTTTCACAAACGGTTCCACATCATACGAACGGATATCAAACGATACCGTGTAAGGCGTACCCACCGGTAAGTCGGTCAGGAACGAAATAGAATCGGTCGGCAAAACATTGGCCTGAATCGTTGTCCCGCCAAATAAAAAGGAATTACCGTTATCGCCGTAAGCAGGCGCTTCGATGATTCCCTTAAATTCCTGTTCCGGAAATGCATAATCCACCGCATATTTATAGGGTTCGCCCGCTACCGGTTCCATCCTGAAATCGCCATAAGCCGTTTTCAGGGTTAAATAAGCATATTTGGGACGAGCAATCCGAAGTGCAATCGACCGGGTAGAAAAATCGAAATTCTTGTTGGTTGCAATCATCCGTACTTCAGCTGTACCATCATCCACACCTTTTACAAAAGGTACAAACAGCTTTCCACCATAAGTACCCGGTAGGTTTATCGGAATAATCCGTTCCGACACTTTTTCCTCATTCGAATAAAACTGTATCCGCACGCTATTCATCGGATATTCAGCGCTTACAGTTACCGAAAACGGCACGCTATCGGCCATATAGGCCTGCTCAACAATGTCGTAAGAAGATATTTGCGGGGTATCTATTTTATTTTCTTCGTTACAGGAAGAAAACAAACCTGCCGCAAAAATCCAAAAGAAACATGAATTTTTTAAGAGAGTGCTTCTCATACCATTCTTTTTTTTATTAGACTTATTATTTATAAAACTAAAATTAATTTGTGCGTTTGTAATCCAAAGATTAATTTTTAATCAACTTTCCATAAGCATTTTATTTTTATTGTGAATAATCCTGAATAAATTTTATTTTTTGCAAAGAACCGTATTTTTGCCGGATCAATATATCTATTTATATACATAAAAGGTTCGCATTTTGAAAAAATGTACAAATCTGAACCTTTTATGTACGAAATTGGAGCATTTGGGGAATGAAGAGAAAACGGTTTTTTTGTGAATATAATAAAAAACTATAACTTTGCAGGCAACAATTGGAATGAAAAAACAATATCTATTCGCACTATTAATCGTATTCCTTGGAATCGGGGAAGGATACGCCCTTGATTTGTCGCTATACCGCTTTCATACAATTCCGGCAAATCCGTACTACCACGGTATTTTTTCCATTGTGAAAGATAGCATCGGCCGGATTTGGTACAATGGAAGCATGGCTGTTTTTATGTACGACGGGTTTGCTTTCACTCAAATGGATGAGCAGATTACATCGCAGGCGCCGGATTTTTCGTGGCAATTCTCCGAAATGTATGCCGACCGTGATAAAAATCTCTATGTTACCACCAACCGGGGACTTTTCCAATTGGATTACGACCGTTTGCAATTTCAACAGGTCGCTTCCGGCTCCATTACAGGCATGACCCAGGGAATAGACGGCCGGATTTGGATTTGCAAGGACGGCCATATCGAAACTTTTTCACTCCAAAAGGATTTTGTGCCGGAAATTCACTATCTTCCGCAAGGCGTCCGCGTAGCCTATATGACGGAAATTAACGGGACAATTTGCTACAGCACCTACAACGGCCAGATTTTCCGGTTAAACCGGGAAAAATCCGAATTTGAACTGTTCATCCGCATTACTTCCGGCGGTTATGTCCGCCATTTCATTGGATATAAGGGCGATTTGATTGTGCTCACCGAAGATCGGGGTTTGTATTTCATCAATCAACAGGGACAGATAACGAAACATTATCCCTTGAATTTCGACATGAATGAACCGGTCAATTCCAAAAAGATTTTCGTAGATGCTTTGGGTGTACTTTGGGTAGGCACTCAACTCGGCATCCAGTTAATCGACCTGCAAAGCGGGGAACAAGAACTGTTGCAAGCCAACCGCAACGATCCGCTTTCTTTGCCTCATAATTCCATCTGGTCGATCAGTCCCGACCCCGACGGCGGCGTCTGGCTGGGCACATTCGGCGGAAAATTAACGTTTATGACTTATAACGATAATTATGTCGATTACCGCATGGCTACCAAAGGAGGATTGAACAATTCCATTGTCAGCTGTTTTGAGGAAGACAAAAACGGAAATATCTATATCGGAACCGAAGGCGGCGGCATCAATTTTTGGGACCGGAAAAAAGATGAATTTACTTACTACACCCATCATTCCAAAAACACGATTAATTTCGATATGGTTAAGATTTTGCGTTTCGATGAATCGCGGGAAAATTTAAGCATTGCTACTTACAACGGCGGAATCAATGTCTATCATACCCCATCCGGAACATTCAAGGATATGAAGATATTTTCGCCGACGAACGATGCTCGTTACCTCAATGTCTACGATTTTGTACTGCAAGCCGATAGCGGAATTTGGATTTCCGACCCTGAAAACGGCTTGTTTTACTATTCCCTGAAAAATCATACAACGCGAAAGATTAACATCTCTAATCCATCTATTATCAAAATGATGCGGACACGTGACCAGGCGCTTTTCCTCTTCACCCGCACGGGATTACTCTTGTTTGACACCGAAAAGGAAGAAATTTTCAAAAAATACCTGATTGAAAGTTCCCATTATGCGACGAATATTCTCAACTGTTACTGCGTCGCTTCTTCGTCCGATGTGTGGATAGGAACGCGGGGCGGCGGCGTCAACCGGTTTTCGAGCGACGGGACTTACCGTAATTTCAACCGTGAGTCCGGATTCGACGCCAAAACCGTATTCAGTATATTGGAAGACCAAACAACACATTTCATCTGGTTGGCCACAGACAACGGCTTGATCTGCTACGACCCTTTTCAACACCATTTTCAAAAAATAAATATCGTCGATTCCCGCATTTACGGGTCGTTTTATCCACAATCCTGTTATCAAACAGCGTCGGGCGATATGCTGTTCGGCGGAACGAATGGATTTATCGTATTTAATCCGGAAAAAATACGTGTGAATCAGCAACTTCCCAAAGTATTTCTTTCCGGCTTTTTCATCAACAACAAAAAAGTTACGCCGGAAACCAAAGATTCGCCCTTGCCGAAAGATATCAGTATGTTGACGTTTATGGAAAAAAGCAAGCCCAAACCGCCCCTCAGCCTTTCTTACAAACAAACCAATATCGGCATCGAATTTTCGTCCAACAGCTATTTGGAACCGCTTAAAAACCGTTTCTCCTGCCGGCTATCCGGTATTTCCAAGGAATGGCAGATTTTACCGCCCGGACAACATTACGTCCAATATGCTAATCTGCCGCCCGGAATGTATACGTTTGAAATAAAAGCGGCCAATAACGACGGAATATGGGGCAAGAAAATCACCCGTTTCACTTTTGAAGTCAAACCGGCGCCGTGGTTTTCTATGTGGGCTTACATCCTGTATATTATCGCTTTTCTCTGTATGATGTATCTGATTTGGAAGTATTTTTCCGACAAAAAGAATTTCCATCACAAAATTGAACTGGAAAAAATGGAAAAGGAAAAAATAAACGAAATCACGCAAATGCGCATCAATTTCTTTACCAACATTTCCCACGACCTGAAAACGCCCTTAACCCTGATTCTCGATCCGTTGAAACGCTTGGAAAAAACGCTTCCGCCGGAACATCCGGGCAATGATTACCGGCAGTTGATTGAGCACAACGTCCGGCGTATTCAAAGGCTAATCAATCAATTACTCGAATTTCGAAAAATAGAAAGCAAGAAAATCAATCCGGATTACCAAACGGGCGATATCATTGGTTTTACTTCCGGTTTGTTCAATCTATTCGTGCCCTACGCCCAGAGCAAGTATATGTTCACTGAAATCGACGCCTTTACTCCCCGACTGAACGTATGGTTCGATTCCGATCTGACGGAAAAAATATTTACGAACCTGTTTTCCAATGCCATGAAATATTCCCCGGAAGGCGAATCGGTCATTTTCAAAATTGCATTGGCTCATGCATCGGACAATTCCGACGTCCGGACGCTCATATTTGAAATTATCAATACCGGCACAACCATCACTCCGAAGGATGAAGAGCATCTATTTGAATCGTTTTCCAATCTTTCCGCCCAAAAAACGACTTTTCAGGAAAGTACGGGACTGGGACTTTCCATTGCCAAAGAATTGGTTCTGGCTTTGGGCGGCGCCATACAGCCGGTCATACGCAGGGACGAAGTGATGTTCCGGGTTACTCTCCCTTTTCAAACGGCCGATGCGGAAGATGAAACGCAACTCAAAGACTCCGGTGCGGAAAGCCATACTTTCCAATATACCCTCTCGGAATTGAAATCGCTGGATAAATATTCGTCCATGGAAAAGCCGGAAGAAAAGAAAAACCGGACGCAACCGGAGTTAGTGATTATTGAAGACGATGAATCGCTGAAAGAGTACTTGGTAAAGGAACTTTCCAAAGAATTTTCCGTTTATCCGGCAAAAAACGGTTACGAAGGCATCGAACTCGTACAAAAAATTAATCCGTCCATAGTGATTACCGATTTGATGATGCCGGAATTAGACGGATTTGAAGTCTGCAAACGACTGAAAAACAATCTAAAAACAAGCCATATTCCAATTATCATGTTGTCTGCTACGGCCAATCAAAACAAGCGGACGGCCAGTTTGAAAGAAGGCGCAGCCGTTTTTATCGAGAAACCGTTCGATATGGATTTCCTGATTCAGCAAATCCGGAATTTAATTGAAAGCCGCAAGCATTTGAAAGCTTTATACTCCAAGAAATATGTAGTCGAACCCTCGCAGGTGGTCGTTACTTCGGTCGATGAAGCCTTTTTCAAAAAAGCGGTTACTTTTGCCGAAAACAATATCCAAAATCCCGATTATGATGTCGAACGTTTTGTAGCGGATATGGCAGCCAGCCGAACATTATTGTACCGGAAAATCAACGATGCCACCGGCATGTCCATCAAGGAATTTATCCTCGATATCCGGATGAAACGGGCGGCGCAATTACTGAAAGATTCGCAGTACAATGTTTCGGAAATAGCGCTCATGGTGGGATTTAATGATTCAAAGTATTTCAGTACGTATTTTAAAAAGCATTATGGGATGACGCCGACGGAATTTAAAAGAGATCAATGAATACCGACCGTATCCCGTCTGCCCGGACCGAAACCACATTCCGTCCCCCGTTCTTATCCAGTTTCACACGGGCCTTGCCATTGGATGCCTGCACTTTTTTAGAACCGAACGAAGTTCCCTGATTAACCATCAAATGCCCATCGCCAACAGATTCAAAAAACAGGAATTTCCCGGAATCGAGGCACAAAACACCTTTTTCGTCGAGCAGTTCGGCCTCAATCCAGGCGTATGCGGGCGTATCTTCCATCACCGATAATTTTATTTGCACTTCCTTGCCCCATTTTTCCGTCTGATATTCAAAAGTAATTTCATCGGAAACCGTTTGTTTTCCCTTTTTTCCTATGGCTTGGACGGTGTTTTTTCCCTTTTTCAAAGCCGTTTTCCAACGCAAACCGGCTGCCGGAAAATCCTGTGAATGGCGTTTCTTTTTGTCCAACCGTTGGCCGTTCAGGAACAACGTTACTTCTTCGCAGTTGGAATAAACTTTCAGTTCTTTTTCTTCCTCCGCATCGCCCCAGCGAACCGGCCAAGTATGCCCGTAAATATGAATCATCGGCGCATCCGTCCAATACGATTGAAAAACATAATAACTTTCTTTCAGCGTCAAATCGCGCTCCACAACTCCTTTTTGGTTGACGTAAGGCACCGGATTTTCGGGACGGATGGGCGTCGCAAAATCCTTGAATACCCAAAAAGCCGTGCCCGTCAACCAAGGCATATTTTCCTGCTCCTTCAAATGCCAGTCGAACAGGTCGCAAATATATGTTTCGCTCCAATCGCCATCTGTCGGCGGACGTTTGCTGTGCGCATTGGGATGTTCCGCATGACGGCGGGCATGACTGTCACCGCCCCATTCCACATGCAGGAAACGAGGAACCGGATTGAACTTCTTTTTTGTCAACTCCTGATAGTCAATGTATTTATTGCTGTACCAACCCGCCCAAATCGACGGGGAATACACATCGGGGATGTCTTTGCAGAAATCACAGCGACGAATGGCAGTCAAACGGGAACCGTCCAATTGATGCGATAAGTCATTCAATTCTCTCATAAACGAACGGATAGCCTCTTGATCGAACGTGGGAAAATCGTTCGGCCAGTCGTTTTCATTTCCCAAGCCCCAAAGAATGACCGACGGATGATTCCGGTGCTGGGTAATCATGTGGCTCAACATCTCTTTTGCCTGATGTTGATAGGCCTCGCCGCCCAATCCACCGCGGCACCAGGGGATTTCTTCCCAAACCAAAATCCCCAATTTATCGCATTGTTCCAGAATTATGCGCGACTGCTGGTAATGCCCTAACCGGATAAAATTGGCCCCCATGGCTTTAATCATTTCCATTTCGCGAATCATCATTTCTTCGGTCATGGCTGCGCCCACGCCGGCATGGTCTTCGTGGCGATGTGTACCTTTCAGCAATAAGCGTTTGCCGTTCAGCAAGAAAGGGCCTTTTTCGACAAATTCATAGCTGCGAAAACCAAAAGAATCTCGCCAAACCGTTGTATCTTTACCGGTTATCAAACGGGCTTCACAAGTGTATAAAACCGGAGTATCGGGCGACCACAAAGAGGGTTTTTCTATATTCAATTGAAATTCCGGTAAGCCGGAGGATAGGGGATTATAGGTTTCCTCGGCCAGAATCTTGCCGTTTGGGGACACCATTTGTATATCCATCTTCCACGAATCATTCTTCGCCGGATTTAAGAATCCGAAATTCAAATCCACCGTTCCTTTTTTCCCTTTATTATCCATTTGAACATCGATTTGCATTTGGGAAATGGAAACTTCGGGCAAATAAACCAGATTCAGATAACGGTAAATTCCGCCGTAAATAGTGAAATCCGAGAGGTCGGACGGAATCATTTCCGCATCACGGGAGTTATCGCAACGAACCAACAGAGGCACTTTTCCTTTCAATCGTCCGGCGTCTTTCGATTGCAAGAATTGCTTTACCGCATCGGTAATATCGCAAGTCCATTCATCATATCCACCCGTATGTTTTTTCACTTCGGTAGTATAAATATACACCGTTGTCTTGGGTCCGGCTCCTTCGAATTGAAGGATCGTTCGTCCGTTTTCGTATGGATTCCGAACGTCCAGATAAGTCCGGTACCATCCGGGACCTTCATAATAATTGGTATAAGGATCTACCGCATCTTCCGCATTAAAACAATGGGGAAGCGATACTTTTTCCCAAAGGGGGACTGCTTCCGGATCGTCCGGTCGGATGGGCCGAACCCCTTCCCAAATACTTCCCAAATCCCCTTTCAGAAACTCCCAATCGTTATTTAAACGGATTTTTAAAGGATAATTGATCTGGCCTAACAGCGATGTCCAGCCAAAAAACAAGCCCGTAATCCAGATCAAACGATACTTGCCAATCTTCCTGTTTATCATCGGGATTTCATTTTTTGTTTTCGCAATAAGGCTTCCAAAAAATAATAGTCGGCATACGACAGAGGAACATCAATCTCTATATTCATTGGTTTGATACCGGTGCTATGTAATAATAGAAATCCTCTGTTTTCGTTTAATGGAGATCGGTAATCGCGACTCAGGTTATCCAAAATGGCATCTGCCCACTGTCTGTATTGAATCGCATTCTCGGTATCATACAGGCTGAGTTCGTATAAAGCCGATGCACAGATCGCAGCAGCCGACACGTCGCGTGGCTCATCCGGTATTCCCGGAGCATCAAAGTCCCAATACGGAATCAAATCTTCAGGCAAATTTTTATTGGTAAAAATAAAATGGGTAATCGCTTTAGCCTGTTCAAGGTATGCCGTATCTCCCGTTTCACGAAAGCACATGGTGTACCCATACATTCCCCAAGCTTGCCCGCGCGCCCAAGCCGTTTCGTGGGCGTATCCCTGATGCGTATTCTTTTTCAGCACTTCGCCTGTTATTGTGTCATAATCAACTACATGATAGGAACTATAATCCTTTCGGAAATGATTTTCAATCGTTTTTTTCGCATGGCTAACGGCAATCTGATAATATACGGAATCCCGGGTTTCTTTGAACGCCCAAAACAACAACTCCAAATTCATCATATTATCAATAATAACCGGACATTGCCATTTACCGGTATTATGATCCCATGAGCGAATAATTCCGGCATTCGATTTAAACCTTGTAGTCAACGTTTTAGCCGCCTGTATAAGAATACTCCTGTAGGATGGATCCTTCGTCAAGCGATAGCCATTCCCAAAACTGCAATACAGTTTAAATCCTATGTCGTGATCGCCTCCATTCATTTTCTCAGGTTCTATCGGCGCGGTGTACTTTTTAGCCAATTCTTTCCATTCATCATTGTTCGTATATTCATACATATACCAAAGCGAACCCGGAAAAAATCCACTGGTCCAGTCACGTGAGGCCACTAATTGCAATCCCCCATCGGCGTTCAATGTCCGTGGACTGACTTTACCGGGAATTGCATTCTGTTTCGCTTTTTCTACTTCAGAAACTGCGACCAACAACTGTTTGGAAGCAAAATCAAAATCTTTTCGAACGATATTCTCCTGTTGAGAACGAAGGCTGTTACATCCTGTAAAAACCAGGACAGACAAAAATAGTACGAATTTAGAGTGCATACAAATCATTGGATTTTATTAATAATAAAGTAAATAATTCCGCTCCGAATAGTTGGGCTGATAATTTTTCAGGAAGATTTCGTCATATCCCTTTGTATCATCAAAGTAAGACGCACGTTTCAATATCCAGAAAAGATAATTTTGCGAACTTTTCCACCCGTGAATCTGCTGGTAGGGAAATTCACTTTGAGGTTTTCCTGCATATTGAGCCATAAAATCAATTGCTTTGCCGACGCCCCTTCCATCTTCCGAGTGATTGAAATAGAGTATTTTACCACTCTCGCCCGCCATCTGACAAATATCCAATATATGATCAATATTGTACAAAGGATAATGCAATCCCAACGTACGTCGCAATTCCTCCGGCTGACTTCCGTCGGGGTTGATTTGAAGATACAGCCGTTTTTCGGGAAATTCCGACAGAATCGTATTAAACAGACCGGTATCATTGACGAAGAGGGCAAAGCGGGCGCAAGTGGCATCGTAAGCTATACTGTGATTGTTGCTTGCCTTTTTTTCCGTCAATCCCATTTTGCTGGTCGTTAGCCATTGCAGAAAATCTTTAAACCAGGTCTGCAATGCCTTGGTATCTTCGGAAGTAAACACATTCGCCTGTTGCAAAATCGCCACTCCATCCAGCATTTCAACAAAAGAATACACATCAATAATCCCGTAGCTGCGTCCTTTGTTGTCATTTTGTCCCGGAACAAACTGCGCATACGTCAGATGAGGATTCATCTTCGTTTCAGAATTCAAAAACCAGACGCGCAACTGCTCGGCCGCCTTATCGGCATATTCGCGCTTTCCGGTAACATAGGATGCCAGCGACAGGTCGATAACCATTTCGCACATGCTTCCGAGTGAATTGCGGTCGTATTCATTCAGTTCCGGATTCCGTTCGCCATCGCGGGTAATATACGGTAAACCGTCGGGCGTATGGGGATCAGGCCAGAAATAAGGCGCCATACTCATGTAATCATGCTTGTCGCCGGTGGGCGAAACATGTTTTTTCCGCATGACGGAGTAAAATTCCGTCTGGAGATGGTTGTCAGCCTTTTTCTGCAAAATCTCGCAGGCCGGCACATACATCCGGTCGTTTTGCTCTATTTTTTCTTTGACTTCCGCCAGGTGCGCTGCATTCCATATTTTAGTATCCGGCAACTGAGCATGCCCGCACGAGGCCACTGTAATAGAAAACAGCAGTAATAATATCAACTGTTTCATGATGCAAATATAATTTAAAATTTGACAAAAGTGAGAAAAGATTCATTTCTCAAATTAAAAAATAACACGAATCCGATACACCGGATTCAATAGATAATCTTGTAGAATACAAACGCGGCGCTAAAGTAGGGTTTTTTTATTAGAACTGCAATAAAAAATGCGGTTTTTCTGAAATTTAGGCTAAATCTTTTTTTGAGGTGCTATATTATACCGCACAGGGACTGCGGCCATATTCTTTATAAAGAGCCTTGATCCCACTTAGATCCAAGCTATCGACCAAAGCGTTGACAATACGAACCGGATCGTTTGCCGCAATATCTTCATCCATCCTGTTTGGAAAAAGAAGCGTTTGGCTGGGTATGTAAGGACGAAAATGTAACTTTGCCATAGAATTTTTTTGAATACCCAAAATTAGGAAGATTTTAGGAAAACTCAAAGGCCGAGCTTGAGAAAGTTCGACCTTTTGACTGTTAAAAAAAGGCATGTCTCTTTTGACACACCCTCTGTTATTGGAGGACGCAACGGACGGACGAGCCTACATACCGATGGGGGGAGTATGCCGGGCGCAGAATGCCTCGGTAGAAGTACAGGCTGTGCGCATAGACATTGTTGGTCGAACTACTCCAATAGTTTCCGAGGGTACCTACGGAGCACATAGACCCATCCAGATAGTGGCGATACCCTGAGGCAGGGAAAAACAAACCGCCAATACCGGTAGCAGCAGTAGTAAGCTTAATGCCGTAAGGAGGAGAAATCAGACTCTGTCCATTAATATTAGTATTTGGTATTTCATTAGGAGGAGAGTTACCAAACACCGGAATACCAGTCTGACCCGACCAATCAGGAGCACTGGAATTATCACCAGGAAACTCCTCGCTCCTCGGCATCCGGTAGGCGCTGTTTATGTATTGGCAGATATCACCCTTATAAGCCGCTGTCGACGTTGACGAATGATAGGTTGTCGTCAGGTAATTATTAGTACGATCATTGCTTGGACCGGTATAATCATCGGAGGTAACATAAGGAATCCCAAAGTAACCCGTACCGGACGACGATGACCAAGCAGATTGTGCAGCAGTTACAGTAGTAGCTGTCCAAGAGGTATGATTAGTCAAGGGATCAGTAGTCAAATTCGTGGGAACGTAAATAGTAATACCATCGGAGTAAAGAGTATGATCGCTAGTACTATTAGTATGACTGGCAGAAAGCCCGATCAATGAACCCCATTTAAACAAAACCCCTTGTTTTTGAGGACTGGTAGTAGAGGAAGGCGAACCGGAATAAGGATCAAACGTAAGCTTAGTACCGTCCCAGTAAATATTACTCGAAGCAAATAACGTATAAGCACTCCTTAGACGTACCCGTATCGTGTGTATTTTACCGGCCTCCAGCGCATTGGAAAAAGGAATACTAATGGCCGTCGGTTGGCTAACGCCGGCTTCCATGGTTATGGCACCGGCCGGTATTGTAAGCGTAAAACCCGTCTGAGGAATCAAGGTGAGCGGATCGCTGGTAACCGTTGAGACGCCGGAGGGGGAAACAGTAGGCCATGTAAAAGGTAAATCGGTGGACGAATAAGTGCCTGCGGTAGTAACAGGAACGCCCGTCGAAAAATTATATGCCGTAGTGGTATTGACGGGAATAGCGGAACCGAGTGTAATGGTATTATCAACACCCGTAATCTTCTTCTCAGGGCTGTTCAGTTCCAGTTTTACCTGCGTTAATTGATGGGTTAAAGTAACCGGACCCACGGAGCCGCCATTAGAAATAGTTACACCAGAGGCGCGCCAAAGCAGCAATTCATTCGAGCTGCCGTCCCTGACAGACAGGGAAGGAAGGGGAGATCCCTCCGTATAACCCGACGGCAATGTATTCGTGGTATTTTTGTATGAGTAACAGACAAAATCGCACGACGAATACGTGTCAGGGATGTACAGGTCGGGAACCGTTGCGCCTTGCTGCCAGTCCACATAGCGTACCAAATTTCCGGAACCGTCCATCGCAAGCAGCCGGATATAGGAGTTGGAAGGAAGAGAACTCGCGCGTAACGGCGATTCGGGATCGACACTCAGATCGACCTGCCATTCTTCACCCGACGGCAAAACGATGCGTTGGCTGGAAATTATTCCCGAAGATGCGCTCCGCAATTCTTCCGAAGTCCCCGTTTCCATGCCGCGAAAGTCGATTTTCATGTTTACCCATCCGTCCGGGACGGAAGATTCCCTGTCGCACGATACCAGCGCCACGAGCGACAGCAGCGACAGCGCCAACCAATGGCTCTGTTTTCCGAAATACTTTGTTGTTGTTGTTTTCATACGTGAATAATTTGTTTTTTTATGGTCGTATGGAACTCGCATGATTTTTATTTTCATGGACTTGGGTGATTTGACAAAAATCATGCTTCGTTTCATCTT
>JAISYG010000017.1 GCA_031270075.1 Dysgonamonadaceae bacterium | reverse complement strand
CAGGTCAATTCAGCGATACCGATTTTTTAGGTAATGCTATCTATGGCAGCAAACGCGATATCGGCGCTTATGAATACGCCGGTGGAACAGGTTTGAAACCGGTAATTGTAGAAGGCAAGCCGGTAGCTACCTATTACTACAACTTGCAAGGAGTAAAAGTAACGGCGCCCACACAAAACGGCATCTATATCGTCAAAACGGTTTACGACAACGGCCGGGCAATTACCTCCAAAGAATTGATAGTAAAAAAATAAGTCTTAAGATATTAAGGACTTTATTCAATCAAAAAAGAGGGTATCCAAAAACCCTCTTTTTTTGATTTATCTTTATAAAAACTTGTGTTATCATTCCATCACATACGACTGTATCGCTTTCACCCAGATTTCATATCCTTTTTCCTTCAGATGCAAACCATCGTTGGTTAAATCTTTGCGAAGAATATTCGTTCCCTGTTGTGCAAACAACGGAAAAAGAGGAATAAAAACGATGCCTCGCGAGGCAGCCAATTCCGATAAACGTTCGCTGAGTTCGGGAAATACGTTTGTTTTTCCCGCCAGTTTCTGGTAGCGGTTGAATGATTCATTGATCGGCAACGAGCCTTGCAAATAGAGTTGGGTTTCGGGCGATTCCCGACGGATTTTATCGACCACCAGGGCGACTCGCTCCACGATGCTGTCGACCGGCCAATCGTGCGATACGTCGTTGGCGCCGGTTTGAAGGAAAATTTTCTTCGGCTTGCCGGGAAGAATCTGGTAGAGGCGGTCGTAAATTCCCAACGCTTCGTCGCCGCTAATGCCTCGGTTCACAATTTTCCGTAGCGGGAAATATTCGCTCCACTTCCCGTTTTCCGTCAGGCTGTTTCCCAGAAAAACAATATCTTCCGGCGTGATAGGCGCTTCGTTGCGGAACTGCCCTACCCTCTCATAATAACGTGGAAAATAGACCCGCTCCTGCGGGCATCCGAAAGAAGCGGCTACGGCATTGGCTACCACCGCTCGAAGCCGTACGGCGGCGCCCGCATCGTCGGGATGTACCCGGTTGGTCAACAAAATAATGGCTATATCGTTGGCGGGATCGATAACAATGGAAGTTCCCGTATAGCCTGTATGTCCGTAAGTAGCCGGACTTAGCAGATCGCCTTTATTGGATGCATAATCGGAGTACAGGTCCCAGCCGGGCGAACGTCCGAAGGCTTTGAGCGATTCGGGAACGGTGGTCATCGTTTTCACTCCCTGCGGACTCAGGATGCGCCGACCGTTGTAAGCGCCACCGTTGAGGAGGGCAGTTGCCAGGATGGCCAAATCGCCGGCATCGGAAAAGACGCCTGCATTGCCGGAGATGCCGCCGTTCATGATCCGCGCCAGGGGGTCGTGCACCACGCCGCGCAGAACGCTGCCATCCGGCTGTTTTTCGGTGGGCGCTACCCGTTCGAGTATTTCACCTTCGGGTTGATAGGCCGTGTGTTTCATGCCCAGCACATCGAAAATATGGGTCTGGGCGAAGGCTTTCAGTGTTTGTCCGCTGATGGTTTCGATAATCCGTTGCAAGGTAATGAAATTGAGGCAACTGTATTGAAATCCTTTCCCCGGTTCAAAATCCCGTTTGCAGGTAGCAATGTATTCGATTACGCCATCGCGGTTGGGCGAACCGTAACGCTTCTTTAAGGAATCGACCGGCGCATAGGGTGGCAGTCCCGAAGTGTGCGTCAGCAAATCCATTACGCGGATGTTTCCCTTAAAGTTAGGAATATACAGGCTTACCTTGTCCAACAGGCGCAATTGTCCGCGTTCGACCAGCATCATCGCGGCAACGGCCGTGGACACGGATTTGCTTACCGACGCCAGATCGAAAACCGTATTCACATCCATCGGAACAACCGACGGATAAACCTGTTTGTTACCGTAGGCTTTCAGATAGGCCATTTTGCCCCGGTGTACGACGGCCAGTACGGCGCCGGGAATCTCTTTGTCGGCAATCGATCGCAAAATCGCTTCGTCGGCGTAATGCAGACGGCGGGAATCCATTCCAACCTGTTCGGGAAACACGCGTTCCAACGGTTGTGCAAAGAGTTGTAAACTGAGTAAACAACCTGTAAAAGCAAGTAATGTTTTCATATCTATGAAAGATTGTATTTTAAGTATGATTGAAATTTTATGCAAAAATACACATTTTATTTATTTCTCAACGACACAAAAGAGGCCTCTGTGAAAAATCACCCATTCTTAGTACCAATAATGTGATTTCTTTTACTACTTTTGCAGAGCAAAGCGAAAAATATTCTTTCCGAAAATCGCGTACCGTGAACCGTATATCTATTTAAATAATAGCGCCTCAAAAAAAATTTAGCCCCTTCGGAAATGGTTTTTTTGATTAAACTGTGACTAGAATTTCAAAAAAAATACTATTTATTTACGTTTTTTTTCACAATACTCTTTTTTTTGCTCTTTTTATTTGCACTTCTTAACTATTATACATACTTTTGTTATCTAATTTATACGTACATAATACGTATTATAAAAAACGAAGTATAATTAAAAAGTAATTTAAAGTATGGCAACACAAAA
>JAISYG010000116.1 GCA_031270075.1 Dysgonamonadaceae bacterium | reverse complement strand
ATTTCAGCCACAGCGGTATAATGATTCTTTATGCTTTCGGCAATCCGTTGCGAGCGGCCGGCGTAAGTTTCATTTTCGATATAGCGGCTAATATCCCGTTCCCGCAGGAAGGGTACGGCGCAAACGATGGCGACCGTTTCACCGTTTTCATTGTTTATTGAGATTACCTCGTCTTCAATGTTTTCACCGGCATTGCCGACAACCGTTACATCAATTGCAGCCAGAATTTCTTTCGGAGCGTTCAGGAAACCCGGCGAATCGTGATTGCCCCCGACAACAATCACATTCGTGCAGCCGGAATTGCGTACCCGAAGCAGGAAATCGTAATACATTTTCTGCGAAGCGCTGCCCGGAGCAGCCGTATCGAAAATGTCGCCCGCAATGAGCAATAAATCCACCGTGTTTTCTTTTATCGTTTGCAAGAGCCACGTTAAAAAAGCGGCGTGTTCGTTCTGCCGCTCCTTTTTTGAGTAAAGCGTTCTGCCCAAATGCCAGTCCGAAGTATGTAAGAGTTTCATATATAACTTATCGGTATTATAGTACGGATGCAAATATAGGAAATAATTTCGGATAATAATAAAAGATGGACACATGACATAAGGAGAAAAAATCATTTTTCTATATCTGGAATTATCACTACATTTGTCGTTTCAATTCAAGAAGGAAAAAATGACGGGGAACACCACATGTTAGAAGTACAAAACATAACAAAAAAATACGGCTCACAAACGGCGCTAAAAAACGTTTCTTTTTCGATTGGGAAGGGCGAAATTGCAGGTTTTTTAGGTCCGAACGGCGCCGGCAAGTCTACGGCGTTGAAACTGATTACCGGAAGTCTTCCGATGGATAGCGGTTCGGTCGTTATTTCCGGTTACGATTTACGGCGCGAACCTCTGAAAGCCAAATTTCACAC
This sequence comes from Dysgonamonadaceae bacterium, assembly GCA_031270075.1. Classification (GTDB taxonomy): domain Bacteria; phylum Bacteroidota; class Bacteroidia; order Bacteroidales; family Azobacteroidaceae; genus Azobacteroides. The sequence goes on along the minus strand of JAISYG010000116.1, from coordinate 8,185 downwards.
CGGCTATTTGCCCGAAAACAATCCTTTGTACGACGATATGTATGTAACTGAATACCTGGATTACGTGGCCGGTCTATACCTCTTGGATAATCGCAAGGAGCGTGTAGCAGAAATCATCCGGCAAACCGGATTGCAAGCCGAAGCCCACAAGAAAATCGAACAACTGTCGAAAGGTTATCGGCAACGCGCAGGCCTGGCGCAAGCACTGATTCACAATCCGGATGTGCTGGTTCTGGATGAACCTTCTTCCGGTTTAGATCCTAATCAGAGCAGCGAAATCAACCGTTTGCTGTTGCGTCTGCAACCGGAAAAAACCATTCTGTTTTCGTCCCATACCCTGCCGGAAGTAGCGGCCGTCTGTACCCGCATCTTATTTATCCACCGGGGAGAGATTGTCGCCGACTTGCCCCGAAACGAAATAGAGGATCTGGAAGTTCTATTTAAAGAATTGACAGCGGTTTAGATGGCGGTGCACCGGGTCAATTCAGCCTGTTTTTCGGATTAAACCGGGCATCTTTCAGAAACTCCACATAATCTGTCCGGTTGATCAATACCTTCCAATCCGTTTCTGGGTGATGCTTCATATAAGAAGCAACGATTTGAAAACCCAACCAAATGCCTGCCTTGCCCGGCGAATCGGAAGGAAGAGTAGATGTAGACGGCGCCTCTTTCAAATAAGCGGAAGTCGTCAGGTAATCGGGACGGAACAGATGTTGATTATCCAGTACCGATTTCCAAATACGGTCGCAATGTTCGTTACACCAATTGTATTGCGCTTGCGTATACCCCACCAATTCATACGGTTTCCTTTCCGGGAGCAACCGGGAAAGAATATAACGCAATTTTCCTTCGTAAATGATTCGATCGAGCAATATCTCCTCATTACCCTGAAAAGGGAAGTTGGCCATAAGAAACCCCAAGAGATAATCGGGTGACATCCGGCCGGGCGACATGCCTTGCCGCTGATATTCATAAAAAAAATCCTGATACAAAGGATAATCCTCTCCCAAGTATTTATCGGCCGAAAGCGACAGGATATGATCGGTTACAATCACATTTGATCCCCAGCCGGAAACGTGCAGGTAGATTTCCGGACGGCGAAGATCCGGAAAATGTTGCAGTAAAATTTCCATTCCCGACGACAATTCCGTACTGAGGGCTGAAATATCAGCCAACCGGCTTTGTTCGTCACCGTATAATTGCAGCAGGATCGGTTCGGAAAAATACTTTTTCAGGCGGTCATAAAATCCGGCGGAATCGCTCCGGCCGATTCCGATCACTTTTTCACCGTATTCATCTAAAAAATCCCGGTATTCGGATAAAGTTTCATCCGCCTTGTTTTGAGTTAAATATTGATACAAAACACTATCGAAACGGATAATCTTTCCATCCGGATTGGATTCGCTATACGTTTTTTTGGGCGAACAACCCAAAAACAATAAGCCTGAAATCAAATAAAGACACCCTCGGAGGGACATATCGAATTATTTTTACAAAGGTAGAACTTTCTTTTGAGAATGAATCAAATTTGATTATTTTTACCCCGAATTTCAGAAAAGAAACAATGTCCACAGAAGAAAAACATCCATGGAACTGGTATGTACCCTCCGGTGCAAAGACCGTGATTATCGGAACATTTCCGCCGACACTCCGGAATTGGTCGTACGACTTTTTTTATCCCAATAAAAACAATTATTTCTGGCGAATTATGGCTGTGCTGGCCGGACGGGAATTACGGTATTTTTCCGGTACAGAAGCTGTAACGGAACGGAAAGCTATTCTCGACCAATTGTGCGTCGGCGTATCTGATATGGGAAAAACGATTCGCCGGAAGGAAGATAATTCGATGGACGAAAACCTGTATATTGTCGAATATATGGATATCCTCCAGTTGCTGGATGAAAATCCATCCGTCGAGAAATTGATCTTCACCAGTAGTTCGGGCAAGGTAAGCGCCGCCCGTTGGTTCAAAGATTATCTGTTCTCTCTCGGAATACAGTATCGTTTGCCCAAAGGTCGGCGACCGTTGCGTTGCTTGCTGGAATTGCAGGGCAAGCCCATAGAGGTAGTACTGCTGTATTCCACATCACCCCGCGTGGGTGCTACTGTTCCTTTCGATAAATTAACGGAACTGTTCGGACAGGAAATAGTATCAAGTTTCGGTAGATTTTGTACAAAATCCCGGTGAAATGGATTCTACTCCACCGGAAAGTTTCTTGTATTCAGGGTGGGTTTCTTACTTTGCGCGAAGGGATAACCAAAAACTATTCACTTGGTTATCCCTGCTCCCGCCGGTTCCGCGGATGATGCTCCAAAATCTCACTTCGGAGAAAATCCCTGTCCAAATGCGTATAAATCTCGGTAGTAGTAATCTTTTCGTGCCCCAGCATGGCTTGTATAGCGCGCAAATTCGCACCGCCTTCCAATAAATGTGTAGCAAACGAATGACGGAAAGTGTGCGGACTGACATTTTTCCGGATACCGGCCTGTTCGGCATACATTTTCACCAAATTGAAAATCATTACCCGCGAAAGGGAAGTTCCCCGGCGGTTGAGGAAGAGGATACCCTCATATCCTTTTTTGACCGGAACGTGATTCCTGTCCAACAGATAGAGATTGATTTCCTTCACAGCCGTTTTTGAAATAGGCACTAAGCGCTGTTTGCCGCCTTTGCCTTCCACTTTGATAAAACCTTCATCCAGATACAAATCGGAAAAACGGAGGCCGGTGAGTTCCGACACGCGGAGGCCGCAACTGTACAGGGTTTCCAGAATGGCTTTGTTGCGCTGTCCTTCGGGCAGGGAGAGGTCGATGGAATCAATCATCGCATTGATTTCAAACAAAGTCAGAAATTCCGGCAATTTCATCCCTATCTTAGGCGCTTCTAAGAGTTCCGTCGGGTCTTTGGTGATTCGTTTTTCCAGTTCCAGGAATCGGTAAAACGATTTAATTCCCGAAATGATGCGGGCTTGCGAACGCGGATTGATTCCCATTCCATGCAGGGAAATCACTAAATCCTGCAAATCTTCCAACACCACCTCCTGCGGATGTTTATCGATGGTAAGCAGGTAATTCAGCAACTTACTCAAATCGTCCATATACGCCTCTACCGAATTACGGGAAAGCGATTTCTCCAGCAATAAATGCGTTCGGTAAGCGGAAGCAAGATCGTTGTATGGCGAGTTTTCCAATTTATTTTACTACTTTTGCATCCGACAAAAGTAGAAAGAAATCATGAAAATTCAAATTATCAACGGTCCGAACCTCAATTTACTGGGTGTGCGCGAGCCGGACGTCTACGGTGTTGCGTCGTTCGAGCAATACCTGGAGGAATTGAAACGGCGTTACCCCGACATCGAATTAAGCGCTTTCCAATCGAACGTAGAAGGCGAAATCATCAACAAAATACAGGAAACCGGATTTTCATTCAACGGGATTATCCTCAATGCCGGGGCCTACACGCATACTTCCGTTGCTATTCACGACGCGATTAAAGCCATACCAACGCCGGTTATCGAAGTGCATATTTCAAATGTACAGGCGCGGGAAGACTTTCGCCGGCAGTCGCTCATTGCCGCCGCCTGTCGGGGAGTAATCGCCGGCTTCGGGCTGGATTCGTACCGTTTAGCCGTGGAAGCTTTCCGATGACCATCGACAGTTACATATTGAACCATATCGACGAAGAAAGCGAACAGCTCTCGAAACTGTACCGCGAGGCGCATGTGCGTTTGGTGCGTCCCAGAATGGTTTCCGGACATTTGCAAGGCCGTATCCTGAAAATGCTGGTGCGACTGCACAATCCCCGGCGCATCCTTGAAATAGGTACTTATACCGGTTACGCCACGCTCTGCTTAGCCGAAGCGCTTCCTGAAAACGGCGAAATTCATACCATCGAGAAAGACGACGAAATGGAAGATTTTATCCGGGAACAGTTCGACCAATCGAACCTGAAAGATAAAATCCGGCTCCATATCGGCGATGCGCTGGACATTATCCCCCGCCTGGAAGGGAATTTCGATATGGTTTTTATCGACGCCGATAAACGCCGGTATTGCGAATATTACGATTTGATTTTCGACCGGGTCAATCCCGGCGGAGTCATTCTGGCCGATAATACCTTGTGGAGCGAAAAAGTGCTGGAATCGCCGCTCCCCGCCGATAAACAAACGATTGGCATCTTACAATTCAACGAAAAAATCAAACACGACCGGCGAATTGAAAAAGTTATATTACCTTTACGGGATGGATTGACGGTTTGCTTTAAATTAAGAATTAAGAATTAAAAATTAAGAATTAAGAATTAAAAGATATTAGTTATGGATAGTAAGCGGGTTCAGCGAATTGAGCGGCAGATACAGAAAGATTTGAGTGAGATTTTTCTCTCGCAGACACGGCAGATGCACGGCGTAATGATTACGGTTACCAAAGTGCGCATCAGCCCCGATTTAAGCGTGGCAAAAGCCTATCTAAGCCTTTTTCCCTCCGATAGGGGAGCGGAATTACTGGAAAACATCCATCGCAACGGGAAAGCCATCCGTTACGAATTGGGAATGCGCATCGGACAGCAAATTAGGAAGATACCGGAACTGACATTCTTCCTCGACGATTCGATCGATTATCTGGAAAACATCGATAAACTGTTGCAAAATTGAACCTCCCGTTCTATATCGCCCGGCGGTATCTTTTTTCCAAGAAATCGCATAACGCCATCCACCTGATTTCGTTGGTGGCCATCTGCGGCGTAACTATTGCAACGCTGGCTACGGTTTGCACCCTGTCGGTTTTCAATGGCTTTCGCGGATTGGTTTCGGATATGTTCAGTTCGTTCGACCCCGAATTGAAAATCACGGCAGTCAGGGGAAAAGTCTTCGATCCGTCGGACACGGTATTCCTGAAAATCCGCTCATTGCCTGCCATCGATTTGATTACCGAAACGATAGAAGACAATGTCCTGATCCGTTACCGCGACCGGCAAGTTCCGGCCATTCTGAAAGGCGTTTCCGACAATTTCGATGGCATGGTTCCCATCGGGCAGGTTATTTTCGACGGACAGTTTCAATTACGGAACGAAACCAGCGCCTTATGCAATCTGGGCATCGGTGTGGCCGGCCTGTTGGGCATCAATGCCAACTACATTTTTCCCCTGGAAATTTACGCACCCAAACGGAATGCGAAAACAGTGAACCTGTCGAATCCGATGGCTTCATTCAACCGGGAATATGCTTACATAAGCAGTATTTTTAAGATCGATCAACCGGCTTACGACGAGAATTACATTATCGTTCCCATCGAATTGGCGCGCACTTTGTTTGACTATCCCACCGAAGCCGGCGCCTGGGAACTGAAGCTGAACAAGGAAGCCGACCTTCCGGCAGTGCAGAAAAAAATCCAGCACTTGTTGGGAGAGGAGTATGTGGTAAAAAACCGCTACGAGCAACAGGAATCGGCTTTCCGGATGATTAACATCGAAAAATGGGTTACTTTCCTCATGCTTTGCTTCATCCTGACGATTACCGCTTTCAATATTATCGGGTCGCTTTCCATGCTGATGGTCGATAAACAAAAAGATATTCAGACACTGCGCAACCTCGGTGCCGGCAACCGGCTTATTTCCCGTATTTTCCTTTTTGAAGGATGGTTGATTTCGGCCGCAGGTGCCGCGATGGGCATTGTTCTTGGCCTCTTGCTCTGTTTCGGGCAGCAATATTTCGGCTGGATCAAACTGGGCAGCTCCGGGACATTCGTCGTAGAAGCCTATCCTGTGCAGGTAAACCCCACCGACCTGGCGCTGATTTTGATAGCAGTGCTTACCATCGGATTTCTGGCCGTGATTTATCCCGTGCGGTATTTATCGCGGAAATGGTTGTAAAAAAACATTACAAAGTTTGCAATGGAGTGCCATTTGAGCCCTGCTCGAACGGAACTCGCCGCATCCCCCTCCCACGACATCGGGTTCGCCGGCAGTAGGAGCGGCAACCGCTCCTAAGGAACGGAAACGGAAATTGGGCGTCTGCATTCCCGGCGAATGTAGGCGCCCAATAGCGCAAAAAAAGAGTGAACAAAAAAGAGTATGAAAAATAAATTGACTATATTTGTACCACGAAAAAGGAAGCACAGTCATGAACAATCAACGATACATGCAGCGCGGCGTTTCCGCGTCGAAGGAAGACGTCCACAACGCTATCAAAAACATGGATAAGGGGCTGTTTCCGAAAGCCTTTTGCAAAATTATTCCCGATGTGCTGGGTGGCGACCCCGATTATTGCAACATTATGCACGCCGACGGGGCCGGTACCAAATCGTCGTTGGCCTACGTTTACTGGCGCGAAACCGGCGACCTTTCGGTGTGGAAAGGCATTGCGCAGGATGCACTTATCATGAATGTCGACGATTTGCTTTGCGTGGGTGCGACAGACAATATCCTGCTTTCTTCGACCATCGGGCGCAACAAGCATCTTATTCCGGGCGAGGTGATTGCCGCCATTATAGAGGGCACCGGCGAATTGTGCGACGAACTGAGTCGCTTGGGTGTACGCATTTATCCTACCGGCGGCGAAACGGCTGATGTGGGCGATTTGGTGCGCACCATTATTGTCGACAGTACGGTTACCTGCCGGATGAAACGTTCGGATATTATCGACAACGCCCGTATCGCGGCCGGCGATGTGATTGTGGGGCTAAGTTCGTACGGACAGGCTGTTTACGAAAAAGAATATAACGGTGGTATGGGCAGCAACGGTTTGACCTCGGCGCGGCACGATGTTTTTGCCCACTACCTGGCCCTGAGGTATCCCGAAAGTTTCGACCCGAATCTTCCACCCGATCTCATTTATTCGGGACAGAAAAACCTGACCGACTCCATTGCCGGCCTGGGATTGGATGTGGGGAAATTAGTTCTTTCACCCACACGCACCTATGCACCGGTAATCAAAAAGGTACTGGATGCCTTGCGCCCACAGATTCACGGCATGATACATGTTTCGGGCGGTGCACAAACCAAAATACTGCACTTCGTTGATAACCTGCGGATTGTCAAAAACCATTTATTCCCCATTCCGCCCCTGTTCCGTATGATTCAAGAACAGTCCGGAACCGACTGGCAGGAGATGTACAAGGTGTTCAATATGGGACACCGGATGGAAATCTATTTGCCGGAAACTTACGCAGAGGAAGTTATCGCTATCTCTCGATCGTTGGGCGTTGACGCTCAAAAGGTCGGACACGTTGAATCGTCCAATAAAAAAGAATTGATTATTGAAAGCGAGTGCGGACGGTTTGAATATTAAGCCATACAAAGATTTTGGCGACCTCCTGCGGACGGTTTTTCCTTTCAAAGTGCAGAAAATTTCGATTCATGCGGGTTTTACCTGTCCCAATCGCGACGGCACCAAGGGCTGGGGCGGTTGTACTTACTGCAATAATCAGACATTCAGTCCGTCGTACACTGCCCGTCCGGCATCTGTTGCGCAACAAATGGAAGAGGGTATCCGGTTCTTTTCACGCAAGTATCCGCAGATGAAGTATATCGCTTATTTTCAGTCGTACACCAATACCTACGATTCAATTGAAAATGTACTGGAAAAATACCGCGAGGCCTTGCATCATCCCGATGTGGTGGGCCTCATCATCGGCACCCGTCCCGATTGTATGTCGGACGAATTACTGGACGAACTGGAGAGAATCACCCAAAACTACTTTCTCTTAATCGAATACGGTATCGAATCGACCGACAACGCAACCTTGAAACAAATTAACCGTGGACACAGTTATGAAGAAGCCGTCGAAACCATCCGGCACACACATGCACGGGCCATTCGGTGCGGTGCCCATTTGATTTTAGGTTTGCCCGGAGAATCGCGGGAGATGATTCTTTCTCATGCCGACCGCATTTCGCAATTGCCGCTCACCACGGTCAAACTGCACCAATTGCAATTGGTTAAACACACAAAAATGGCGCAGCAATACCTCGAACATCCCGAACAGTTCCACTTTTACAGCGTCGATGAATACATCGACCTGTGTATCGAGTTTCTGCAACATTTGAATCCGGATTTTTACATTGACCGTTTCGTATCGCAATCGCCACAAGAATTATTGATGGTTCCTGGCTGGGGATTAAAGAATTACGAATTTACCGAACAACTGCACAAACGAATGCGGATGCATTGAAAATAAAAGATTGTAG
>JAISYG010000099.1 GCA_031270075.1 Dysgonamonadaceae bacterium | reverse complement strand
AGATATTCCCTATACACAAGGAAGTCCTTCCGTACTCGCAAATCGGAATGACCGTTACGTCATCGACCTGCCGGCGACCGGTGCTGCGGATAGTACGGTTGTGTTTAAGGGAGATATCTGTCAATACCTATCAAGGCAACAAGGGAGGGTTTATGCTGACGGTACACCGAAGTATCGGTTGCCGACGTCGAATGAGTTTTCTTCGGCTCCCAACGGTACTCCTTGGGATGGGAGTGGAAAGCTTCAGTATGGTTGGAAAAAGGTGGATAGTAGCGCCATTGATGCTTGGATAACAAATAATAGTCATCCGGATGCCCATGCAGCCGGTACTCGTACGAGTATTGATTGGGGAGCCGCGTTTGGTCTGACGGCGAACTTTTTCCCTGCGTCGGGGATGCGTACTGGTAGCGGAGGGTTGGGTCCTACGGGTGAATATGGCTACTACTATACCGGATCAGTGTACAGTGAGTCCAGTGCGTACGGTCCCCAAGGCTACTACCTGTCCTTCCACAGTGGTGGCTTCTACCCGCACGACAACCTCAACCCACGTCAGTGCAGTAAGCCATTACGGTGTATCATGCAATAGACCTGTCTGTAGCCATGCTGCCAATGACAGAACGGTTTGCAAACGGGACGGACAATTCCACGGAAAAAGAATCGGATAAAATCAAAATATTTTGATTTTTTCGGCAAGTTTAGTACATTTGTGGAAAATTTTATGGCAATGAAACGAAAAATGGAGCAAAAATTAATCGACTGGAAAAACAGCCAAAACCGAATGCCGCTTCTTGTGAATGGGGCAAGACAAATCGGGAAAACATACAGCATTTTGGAGTTTGGAATGAAAAATTATCAAAATGTTGTGCATCTCAATTTGGAAAAAAACCAATTAGCGGCAATGGCATTTGAAGGCGACCTTTCGCCTGCCACCCTTGTTTTGAAATTAGAATCATTAACCAAAGAAAGAATTTTGCCCCAAAAAACATTGCTTTTTCTCGATGAAATTCAGGCAAGCGAGCGTGCATTGACTTCGTTAAAATATTTTTGCGAAGATGCACCCGAATACCATGTTGTGGCGGCGGGAAGTTTGCTTGGCGTAGCGGTTAATCGCGAAAAATACTCGTTTCCTGTCGGCAAAGTGGATGAACTTTATATGTTTCCATTTGATTTTGAGGAATTTCTTTGGGCAATGGATAGAGAAATTTTTGCCGAAGAAATACGACAATATTTTTCCGAAAACAAAGCAATGTCAGAGCCATTGCATCAGTTAGGACTTGATTTATTTTCTCAATACTGTATTGTCGGCGGTATGCCTGCAGTAATAGATAACTTTTTGGAATACAATAGCTTCTTGACAATCCAAGACGCACAATCCAAAATTGTGAACGAATATATTGCCGATATGTCGAAATATGCTACGCCTGCAACTGCGGTAAAAATTCGAGCGTGTTATGATTCTATTCCAACGCAATTATCAAAAGAAAATCGCAAATTTCAGTATAAATTAGCCATGAAAGGCGGTACGGCAACCATTTTCGGCGAGTCGATCGACTGGCTTTTATCGGCAGGAATTGTGTTAAAGTGCAACAAAATTGAGCAAGGTGTAATGCCGTTGAAAGGGCAAATTGATTTCAGCGATTTTAAGTTGTATATGAGCGATACAGGTATGCTCACGATGCACGCCGCTTTTCCTTATCAAATGATTTTGAACTCCATAGAAGTAGATAACGGATTTTTAGGCGGTTTGGCTGAAAACTTTGTAGCACAGAGTTTTGCGACAAAAAAAATACCTCTCTACTATTGGAAAAGCGGCGACACAGCCGAAGTCGATTTTGTGGTTCAGGACGGCATTCATATTGTTCCGATAGAAGTGAAAAAAGGAAAAAGAAATCGCGCAATAAGTTTGTCTAATTTTGTGAAAAAATATCATTGCCCTTACTCCATAAGAATATCGCAAAAAAATTTTGGCTATGAGAACCATATCCGATCCATCCCTTTTTATGCCCTCTTTTGTCTGGAATAAGGAGAAGCTATAAATACCCCCACGCCCGCAAGAAATAAATCAGGAAGAAAATCGTTATGCACGAACAGGCGGTAGTTAAGACCACAATTTGGCTGGCCAATTCACCGTCGTTTCCCATGTTCTTCGCCATGATATAACCGGCCATAGCGGCAGGCGTGGCAAAGATACAAAGTAATACAGCCAGATCTACATTCCGGAATCCGGCATAAATAAAAATACTCAGCGCGACGACCGGAACGATAATTAACCGGGCTATCGTTACGGCAATCACTTTCATCAGATTGTTATGTAAACTGTGAAACTTAAATTCGCCTCCCATCATAAATAATGCCAAAGGAGCGGTAATTCCGGCTAACTGCGCGATGGGAATATCCACAAAGCGAGGGAGATTGAGATGTAACATTCCGGCGAGTAATCCGAAAAAAGTGCCGATAATCAGCGGATTGCTGGCTATATCATACAGCAGTTGTTTGACCGTGATTTTATGCGTTCCCGTTTCGGAATAAAAGGATAAAAGAATGACCGCCGCTACATTGAAAAACGGAATCATAATCCCCATCAGCATGGAAATAGCGGATACAGCTTGGTCGCCATACATCCCGGTAGCTAACGGTAAGCCGTAAATGAGAAAATTACTGCGGTAAATCCCCTGGATCATGCTTCCCCGTTGCCCGTTTCGTTTGACCAAACAAGGAACTATCAGAAAAGAAACCAGAATAATGACCGAAATGCCGATTAGGGAAGCGAAAATCAATTTTGTATTCGAAAAATCCCCTTGATAGGAAATGCGAATATCCTGAAACAGCATCAAGGGAAGGAAAAACCTGAAAATCAATTTGTTTAAATGAGTCAGAAAATCTTCCGACACCAAACGGATTTTCCGCACTACATAACCTATTGCCATAATGATAAACAATGGCGCTACTACATTGAAAGAAAACAGGAAACTATTCATGTTTTTTTCCGTTAAGTGTTAATACTTTTTTGGTTAAAGTGGTTACGGCATTCCTGTCGTGTGAAATCAGTACGATGGCGGTCGTTTGGTTCATTTCCCGCAGCAAATCGTAGAAATAAGTTTCAAAAACATTATCGATGTAAGTGTTTGGTTCATCCAGAATCAACAATCCGGGACGGTTGATAATGGCTCTTGCCAGTAACGTCCGTTGCAACTGCCCACCGGATAATTCGCCAATCGGTTTGGAAGCAATCGCATGCAAGCCCATGGATTGAATCGTTTCATGGATTCGCTCTTTTTTTTGAACGTTGGTCATGTTTTTTTCCGAACACAATCCGGAAGCGATGACTTCGGACACCAAAACAGGAAATTTCCGGTCAATCAAATGCGTTTGAGGCATATAGCCTATTCTGTTTTTCAACTGTTTGTCTGCAAAATGCACCGCGCCGGACAGAGGCGGCAACAATCCCAAAATCACTTTGATTAAAGTGGTTTTTCCGCAACCGTTCGGACCGGTAATGCCCCAGAAATCCTGTTCAACGATTTGGAATGAAACGTCATCCAACATCTTTTCTCCTTGATAGCCGGCGCTTATATGTTCAATATGAACCAAGACTTTATTCATCCGACAGGATTTTAGCCATGCGGATTATTTCTTCGCTCCAATGATAGGACAATGGATGAATGACTTCCAAACGGCAACCGGTTTCGCGGGCGATGATTTCCGCATTTTTCCGGTCAAATTCCTGCTGGATAAAAACCGTGCGAATGGATTCTCTTTTTGCCAAATCCACCAACTGTTTTAATTGTTCGGGCGAAGGTTCTTTCCCTTCCGTTTCAATCGCATATTGCGTTAAACCGTAATCGCGGGCAAAATAAGTCAATGCGGGATGGTAGATGATAAAGGCTTTTTGGGAAGAGTGTGCCAGACAGGCGCGAACTTTCCGGTCGGTTTCATCCATCTCCGATTGTAATTTTTCCAGATTTTTCCGGTACATGTCCATGTGCTCGGGATCGATTTCCGATAAAGCATCAAACATATTCCGTGCAATAATTTGGGCTTCCCGGGGCGACGTCCAGGTATGCGGGTCGACGGGCTTATGCGAATCGGGGCCGGTTTCTTCCTCGTGATGATGATTGCCGGCTATCCAGTCGATGCTCCGGCTGTTATCGAAAAACCGCACATTGGGATGATTGCTTTTCAACCGGTCTAACCAAACATTCTCAAAGCCGATGTGGCCGATACAAAAATAAGCTTTGCTCTTTGCCAGTTGCATTATTTCCCGTGGCGTTGGGTCGTAACTTTCCGGACTGTTTCCTAAGGGAACCAAGGTGGTAATTTCAAACAGCGAATCGACTAACTGTTCGGCAAAATAACGTTGCGGCTCAATCGTTACCATAATCCGGTTTTCTTGCGCCGGTTGTTTGGAACAGGCGGTCCAAAACAAAATGCTTAGTATAATACCCATTCGGATTTTCTGCATGTCCCTTTTGAATTTGAATGCAAAGGTAATCATTTTTATTGAACGCAAATTATGCGAATGGGTGCAAATTTTGTGTGGCCCGCTCGGCGAAGTTCCGCAGGGCGTTGCCCTGCGCTAATGATATCTGCCTTTGGCTCCGCCGATTTTCAATTCAGGCAGTGGCTGGTGTGTTGTGCTTGTTGTCTGAATTGAAAATCGGCGGAGCCAAAGACAAGATTTTCATCACCGCAGGTCATCGACCTGCGGTAGGGGAGTAGTGCGGAAGGGAAGTAGGCAGAGTCTACTCCGAGCAAGAGATCGTTGGCGATTATTTGGCAAGGCTGAAGCCTTCGCCAAGCAAGGACAAGGACGAAAAAACTATCCCAATAAAAATTCTTTAAAAATTCTTTGAATATTTGATACTAAATTTGATAGAATAAAAAAAAAGATTTATCTTTGACCCGTAAAAATCGCTGGAGAACAGTGAAATATGTAAAATATTTTACAATAATACTTACAAAGAAAACACAAGAAGGGCATGTACGGAAGCAAAAGAAATAGATATACCGGCCAGGGGGTTCACCCCCTGGTTTTCGTGCTCGATAACCAAATGAAGGTGCCCAAATCCCCCCCCCGTCGAATTGCTGTAAATCAATAAGTTACATACTGTTATCTCTGCTTCAAACGCTTGAAGCAAAGGAAGGAATAGCAACAAGTCCGTCAGGTTTTTTTCCTGTTGGGAAGAAAACCGGACGGGCTTTTTTATTAACAATTTAATACCTATAACAAAATGCCGATTGTATTTAACAAAGTCGAACGGGCGAATCCTTTAGACAGGACGT
>JAISYG010000083.1 GCA_031270075.1 Dysgonamonadaceae bacterium | reverse complement strand
ACGCCTAAATCGTTGGGATACGTTTCAATTCCCATTCAACCCGCAAAGGGACGGTTTGTTACCGTAAAACTTGCCGGACAAGGCGAAGATAAGGACGCTTTCGGGGGAATCGTGGAGGTAGAAGCCCAAACTGCCGGCGAACTTGATTTATTCAAGGATCCGGACGCTGCTAATCAAAAGGGACAGTTGCGGGTGGTGGAAGCGGAAATTTATGGGCGATGAGAAGTTACTCCTCGCTCGGCGAAGGCTCCAGCCTTCGTCGTGTTAAAAGCAAGCGTCCCCGCTTGCGGCATGTCTGGAGACATGCTATTAATAACAGTGCAAATCTAAGGTTTTAACCCGACGCAGGCAGAGCCTACGCCGAGCGACTTCCTTCATTGCGAAAAGCTTAACGTTCCGCAATACAATGTACCGCATACAAAGGCACCGATTTGATATTATTCTCAAAGCCAAAATTTCTCGCCGATATTCTTATTGCATATTCGGGTTGATATTTTTCCATATAAACTTTCAAGCTCTTGGAACGAACATTATCCGATGCTTTTACTTCGACAGGAATAATACCATCCTGCAAATTCAGTATAAAATCCATTTCGGCCGAATGTTTCGAATTCCAAAAATAAAGATCAAAACCATGAGTAACAAGTGTTTGCGCCACAAAATTTTCAGTCAGGAATCCACGGTAAATCATCATTTGTTCCCGAATTATTTCATTGAAATTTATTCTTGAGAGCGAAACCAGCAGACCGGTATCAGACAAGTACAATTTAAAAATTTTGTCGACAGAATAAGCTGTGAGCGGCGATTGAGGTATTTCAAGTTTTACGCACGGCAATAGCATATTTGCTTGAATCAGCCAGTCGATAGCCGATTGAAATTTCTCTTTGTTGCCGCCGGTTTCAACAAGTTTATAAGCAAATTTTGTATTTTCTTTCGCTAACTGTGCAGGCATACTGCGATAAACCCGATGAATTTTCGCCGCGTTTGTTTCGCCCGCATATTTTGCCATATCGGCAAGATAACCGGTGAGTATATCCGCAGTAATTTGGCGGTCGAACGCGAGAAGGTCTTTGCCGTTTTGCACAAATTCCGACACAGCGGCCGGCATTCCGCCGATACAAAGGTAAGTACGATAAAGCGATAAGGCCTTGTTGTGAATAATCGCAGGTAATGCGCTGTCGGCAATATAACATTTGCGGATTTCTTCGGCAAGCATTTCTTCACCCATTGCCCAAAGAAATTCTTCAAAATCCATGGGATAAAGATATTCCAACTGAACTTTTCCAACCGGAAAAGCCGATTTCATCCGGTTTATTTTAACTCCAAGCAGGCTGCCTGCCGAAACAATATGGTAATTTTCACCGGATTCGGCAAAAAATTTCAACGCGGCAATCGCCTCTTCACAATCTTGTATTTCGTCAAAAAACAAAACCGTTTTTTTTAAGTCAATTTTTTTATTAAAAAACAGTTCTATACGCGAAATAATTTCCTGAGGGTTGAGCGATGGCTGAAAAAACTGCTTGTATTCGGGTTGTTCGGCAAAATTGAGATATACCTGTTCCGTAAAATATCCGGAACAAAACTTTTTCAAAATATAAGTCTTGCCGATTTGTCTTGCTCCCACTACCATTAACGGTAAATGTCGAGGCTCTTTGCACCACTGTTTCAGCCTGTTTTCAAAAAATCTCTTCATAACTACTATTATTTTTACGTGCTTAAAATATCGTTTATCCGATTTTTTACGTGCTTAAAATATCGTTTATCCGATTTTTTGCAAAGATACAATTTTTTTTTTAATAACAACATGTAAATTTTCACTTGCATCCGGGATTATTCCGTACAATTTGAGTTGTTTATTTTTTAACATTGAATTTTTTTGTAACTTTGCCAACGAATAAAATAATTATAAATTTATGGCAAATAAAAAGGCATTATTAATTATCCTCGACGGTTGGGGATTCGGAGATAAGACAAAAAGAGACGTAATATATTCTACAGAAACACCTTATTGGGATTATTTATTAAAAAACTATCCTTATTCTCAATTGCAGGCTTCGGGCGAAAACGTGGGTTTACCCAACGGACAAATGGGGAACTCCGAAGTAGGTCACCTCAACATTGGCGCAGGGCGCGTGGTGTATCAAGACTTGGTGAAAATCAACATCGCCGCGCGTGACAATTCCATTCTTGAAAATCCCGAAATAAAAAACGCATATTCTTACGCAAAAACAAATAATAGGAAAATTCATATCCTGGGCCTGGTTTCTAATGGCGGAGTACACAGCTCTTTAGAACATCTTTTCAAACTGGCCGACATCAGCAAAATGTACGGAATCGACCAAACGTTTGTCCACTGCTTTATGGACGGACGCGATACCGACCCCAAAAGCGGCGCCGGTTTTATCCGCGAATTGGAAGAACATCTCAAAGCCACGACAGGACAAATCGCTTCTATCGTAGGCCGTTACTACGCAATGGACAGAGACAAACGCTGGGAAAGGATAAAAGTAGCCTACGATTTATTGGTAACCGGAATCGGCGTCCAAACAGAAAATCCGGTAGAAGCAGTTGAACAATCTTACGCAGATGGAGTTACCGACGAATTTATAAAGCCGATTGTGCACGTTAAAGACGGGAAACCGCTGGCAACGATTGAAGAAGGTGATGTAGTGATTTTCTTTAATTTCCGCAACGACCGCGCTAAAGAACTGACCATCGTCCTGTCTCAGCAAGACATGCCGGAGCAAGGAATGTACACAATTCCCAACCTCCGGTATTACACGATGACTCCTTACGATCCGACTTTCAAAAACGTACATATTTTATTCGATAAAGATAACGTAAACAACACTTTGGGTGAATATCTGTCAAGTCTGGGTTTGAAACAATTGCACATCGCCGAAACGGAAAAGTATGCACACGTGACTTTCTTTTTCAACGGCGGACGGGAAGCGCCTTACGAAGGCGAAGACCGCATTCTCGTTCCTTCTCCCAAAGTAGCCACTTACGATTTGAAACCCGAAATGTCGGCCTACGAAGTAAAGGACAAACTGGTGGAAGCCATTAAAACTCAACAGTACGATTTTATTGTCGTAAATTATGCCAACGGCGATATGGTCGGACATACAGGCGTTTACGAAGCCATTACAAAAGCGGTGATAGCTGTAAACGCTTGTTTGCAGGACACAATCGAGACTGCGAAAACGAACGGCTACGAAGTCATTGTCATCGCCGACCACGGCAACGCCGATTACGCTTTGAACGACGATAGTTCACCCAATACGGCTCATTCGCTGAATCCGGTTCCATTCATTTACATTTCCGGAAACAAAGACGCTAAAGTTGAAAACGGACGATTAGCAGACGTCGCTCCGAGTATTTTACATATCCTCGGTTTGAAACAACCCAACGACATGGCAGGAAAAAACTTAATCTTATAAAACAAATGAAAACAGTAAAAAAATCAATGCTATTCTTTGCCTTATTGTTAGTGATAACGATGAGTTTTTCGTGCAAAGAAAACGATCCGGTTCCGGCGCCAGGGTCAAATGAAAGTATCAACAATTGGATACAGAGTTGGATGGAATACTGCTATTTCTGGAATGATAAAATTCCGGCAAAAACAGATAAATCTCTTAGCCCCGACAAATATTTCGAATCTTTGCTTTACAAACAGGAAGACCGTTTTTCATTGATTCAGGAAAACTATACCGACATGTTGGATTACCTGAGCGGCATACAAACGGAAGCCGGGTATGATTACAGCTTGGCGTGGGCGGATGCATCACAACAAAATGTAATCGGTATAATCAATTACATCAAGCCTAATTCTCCTGCGTCAAAAACCAGTTTGAAACGAGGCGATATATTTAGCGCTATCAACGGAACAAGACTAACGGCAAGTAATTATAACGATTTGACTGATGCGCTTTCTTCTCCTCATACTTTGGGAATTATAAAATCGATTTCCGAATTAGAGCCGGTAAAAACCATTTCGTTACCGTCGGTTGTAAAATATGAAGAAAATCCGATATTTTTGGATACCATATATAATATAGCCGGCAAAAAGATAGGCTATCTCGTGTACAATTTTTTTGCAGATGACAAAGGTGATAACTCTATCGCTTACGTCAAAGAATTAAATAACATTTTCGGCGAATTTCAAACAGCCGGCGTCAATGAATTAATCCTTGATTTGCGTTACAATGGCGGTGGCGCTGTTAATACCTGCATTGCGCTGTCGAGTATGATTTCAAATCAAAGCAGTGATAAATTGTTTAGTATTGATCAATACAACAGCAATGTAGAACAAGAAGGTATAACGGAAATCGGACCGAATTTCAATAAATCATATTTTGTCGACTATCTGCGAAAATACAACGCCGAAGGAAATGAGATTGAAAGCACGCTTATCAATAAGTTAACGGGATTGAACCGTCTGTTCGTAATCACATCCGCAAGAACAGCATCCGCAAGCGAATTGGTAATTAATTGCTTAAGACCGTACATGGAAGTTATCCTTATCGGTGGAACCACTTATGGAAAAAATGTAGGATCATTTACCATTTATGAAGAAGACGAAGAAAAGCAAAAAACAAATAAATGGGGAATGTTGCCCATTATCGTTAAACTCGCTAATTCACAGGGATCTTCCGACTACAGTAATGGTTTTACGCCTCATGTGGAAATATACGAATACCAACATTTACCGCTCCTTTCTTTCGGCGACGTCGACGAAGCGATGTTGCATGCCACATTAGTCAAAATGGGTGTAAAACAAGCATCTGCAAGTCTTCGCGCCGACAAGCAGCATGCTTTTATTCCCGTATTCTCATCCATTGACAAAACGACGGTCAGAAGAAACATGTATATTAATCCGAAAAAATTACGCATAAAACAATGAAAAGCAATATTGTTAATATGAAATATACCATTTTCACTGTGATGACAACATTAATCTTTTTTTCCTGTGCGGAAAAACAATCCACAAAGGCGATCATACCGGAACAGAAATTCGATTACAACGTAGAACAATTTGCCGATTTGGGAGTTCTTCGTTATCAGGTAACCGATTGGGACAGTCTTTCTTTGCAACAAAAAAGTTTGATCTATTGCCTCAACGAAGCTGCTTTGTACGGCCGCGACATCTTGTTTGACCAGAATAATCGCTACAATTTGGCTATCCGGCGTACTTTGGAAGCTATTTATGCGAATTACGAAGGCGATACGGCAAGCGCAGATTATCAGGCATTCGTAGTGTATCTGAAAAGAATCTGGTTTTCCGACGGCATTCATCACCATTACGGAGCTGAGAAATTCTTGCCCGGATTCACCCCTGAATTTTTCGCTAATGCCGTCAAATCTTTGGATTCTACCTTAGTACCCCGGCGCGAAAACCAATCGGTCGACGCTTTTCTTGCCGAAATTACTCCAGTCATGTTTCAGCCCGGACTTTATGCGAAAAAAGTCAATCAGGACAGTGGTATTGATGTGATTGCAGGTTCGGCCAATAATTATTACGGAGAAGGCGTTACCCAAAAGGAAGTGGAACTTTTTTACAATGCAATGAAAAATCCGAACGATTCTACGCCCGTACCTTTCGGCCTAAACAGCCGTTTAATAAAGGAAGACGGACGATTGGTCGAAGAAGTATATAAAATCGGCGGTCTATATTCCCCGGCCATAGAAAAAATTGTCTATTGGTTGGAAGAAGCCGGAAAATACGCCGAAAATACGCAGCAAAAGAAAGTTATCGAACTACTCACGGACTTTTACAAGACCGGCGATTTGAAAAAATACGATGAATATTCTATCGCATGGGTAAAAGATACGGAATCGGTAGTGGATTTTGTCAATGGTTTTACCGAATCTTACGGCGACGCGCTTGGATTGAAAGCCAGTTGGGAGGCTTTGGTCAATTTCAAAGACTTGCAGGCAACCGCCAAAACAAAAGTCATCAGCGAAAACGCCCAATGGTTTGAAGATCATTCGCCGGTAGCCCCGCAATTCAAAAAAGAAAATGTCAAAGGCGTCAGTGCAAAAACCATCACGGCAACCATCTTGGGCGGCGACTGCTATCCCACTACGCCGATTGGCATTAATTTACCCAATTCCAATTGGATACGCAAAGAATACGGTTCAAAATCCGTCACGATAAGCAATATTACGGAGGCCTATAGTGAAGCGGCTGCCGGCAACGGATTCCTTGATGAATTTGTGTGTTGTCCCGCTGAAAAAGAAATCATGGAAAAATTCGGATCGCAAACCGATAATTTACATACCGATTTGCATGAATGTCTCGGCCATGCTTCCGGACAATTACTACCGGGCGTTGACCCCGATGCTTTGAAAATTTACGGTTCGACCATCGAAGAAGCCCGCGCCGACCTGTTCGGATTGTATTACATTTCCGATCCTAAAATGCTGGAAATCGGACTTTTGGACAATCCGGAAGCCTACAAAGCCGAATACTACAAATACATGATGAATGGTCTGATCACCCAATTGTCGCGCATCGAACCGGGAAAACAAATCGAAGAAGCGCACATGCGAAACCGTTCGTTAATCGCCCATTGGGTATTGGAACACGGACAAGCGGACAAAGTCGTCGAATTACTTAAAAAAGACGGTAAAACGTATGTCGTCATCAACGATTATGAAAAAATGCGTACCCTAATCGGTAAGCTATTGGCTGAAATTCAAAGAATTAAATCGGAAGGGGATTTCAAAAGCGCCGGGAAATTAGTAGAACAATACGGAGTAAAGGTCAATCCGAAATTGCACAAAGAAGTACGCGAACGCTACGACAAATTAGGAATTGCACCCTATAAAGGTTTTGTTAATCCGGTCTATGAAGCCGCAAGAGACAAAAAAGGCAACATTATTCACGTAAAAATAAGTTACAAAGAAGGTTATGCCGAACAAATGATGCGATATTCCAAAGATTATTCACCGCTTCCTACATACAACGGCAAATAAATCCCCATAAAGACTCATGGATAAAGACGATAGTAATAATATATATGAAATAGTCGGACAGAAGTTTGCCGAATATCTTACTGTAAAAAACTACAGAAAAACGCCGGAAAGGTATGCAATATTGAATCTTATCTATGCCGAACAACGCCATTTCGACATAGATTCTTTGTCTGAAGCCTTGACCAAATGCAATTTCAGGGTAAGTCGGGGTACTTTATACAATACTTTGCAGCTTCTCCTTGATTGCAATTTGGTACTCAAACATCAATTCGGGAAAAATACATCTGTCTATGAAAGAGCGTACAATAATGATTTTCATCATCATCTGCTTTGTACGAATTGCGGGAAAATTCAGAATTACAACGATGAGAATCTGGATTCTATCTTAAAAAACGAGAAAATCAAGTATTTTACACCTACTCATTATAACTTGAATATCTACGGTTTATGCAGCGTTTGCGCAAAAAAATTAAAAACAAAAAATTCATAATTCCCAATTCATAATTCTTAATTAATTAAAATGAGTGTAGATGTTTTATTAGGCCTGCAATGGGGCGACGAAGGAAAAGGAAAAATAGTCGATGTTTTAACTCCCGGCTACGATATCATTGCCCGTTTTCAAGGCGGGCCGAATGCCGGCCACACTTTGGAATTTAAAGGAGAAAAATATGTATTACGATCTGTTCCATCCGGTATTTTTCAAGGAGGAAAAATCAATATCATTGGGAATGGCGTGGTATTAGACCCTGCATTATTCAAGGCTGAAGTGGAAGCGCTTGAAGTTTCCGGTCACGATTTGAGCAAACATTTGTATATTTCGCGGAAAGCGCACTTGATTCTTCCTACCCACCGCTTGTTGGATTTGGCCTACGAAGCCCAAAAAGGAAGCGGGAAAATCGGAACAACAGGCAAAGGAATCGGACCTGCATACACCGACAAAATCAGCCGTAATGGATTGAGAGTCGGAGATATAGAATACAATTTTGAAGTAAAATATAAAGAAGCTGTTGCACGTCACGAAATTTTATTGCAGCAAATGAACTATGAATACGATTTGGCTGCTTTGGAAAAAGAATGGTTTGAAGGTATTAATTATATCAGAAGATTTCAATTGATTGACAGCGACCATTTTTTAAATAAGGCTTTACAAAACAGGAAAAAAGTGTTGGCCGAAGGCGCTCAAGGCACCATGCTCGACATTGATTTCGGTTCTTATCCCTTTGTGACTTCGTCCAATACCGTATGTGCCGGAGCATGTACAGGTTTGGGAATTTCGCCTTTCAAAGTAGGAAAAGTATACGGTATTTTCAAAGCCTATTGCACGCGGGTCGGAAGCGGTCCTTTTCCCACCGAATTATTTGACGAAACAGGGCAGAAAATGAGGGACTTAGGCTATGAGTACGGTTCAGTGACCGGACGCCCCAGGAGATGCGGATGGATTGATTTGGTTGCCCTTCGCTATGCCGTTATGATAGACGGCGTTACCGATTTAATCATGATGAAATCGGATGTCCTGGATAGCTTTGAAACGATTAAAGCCTGCGTCGCCTACGGCGTCAATGGCGTTGAAAGCATAGATTTCCCATTTGAAATCAACGATTCGGTCAAACCGGTTTACGTGGAACTTCCCGGATGGCAAACAGATATGACAAAAATGCAGTCGGAAGATGAGTTTCCCGAAGAATTTAATGACTATATGTCATTTTTGGAAAAAACGTTAGGTGTAAACATTAAAATCGTCTCTGTTGGACCCGACAGGGAACAAACAATTATCCGTTATGCAAAATAATACATTCCGGTATAATATTTGTAGAGATTAAAACGAAATATAAACTTAAATTTATAAAAATGTATTTGATTTTATTAATTGGAATTGCACTTGCCGGTTGCTTGGTACAGTGGAATTTAAAGAACAAGTTCAAAAAATATTCCAACATGTATCTGAGCAACGGGATGACGGGTAAAGACGTCGCTGAGCGGATGCTCCGCGAAAATGGAATAACTGATGTTCGAGTAATAGCAACAAACGGTTTGTTAACAGACAATTACAATCCCATAAACCGTACGATCAGTCTAAGTGAAGATGTTTATGGAAATTATAATGTAACCGCGGCAGCTGTTGCCGCCCACGAAACCGGCCATGCGATCCAACATGCGCGGGCTTATAGTCCTTTGAAAATGCGTTCGGCATTGGTTCCGGTCATTAGTTTTTCTTCCCAATGGGTAACTTGGATCATTCTGGGAGGTTTTCTGCTTATGGGATCCGGCAACAAAATCGGTTCTACCCTGCTGTTGATCGGTATTTTTCTCTATGCAGCTATTACGCTGTTCAGTTTCATTACTTTACCTGTTGAAATTGACGCCAGCAAACGGGCTTTAGCATGGCTAAGCGAATCGGGAATCACCAATTCCCATACTTATGCACCGGCAAAAGATGCTTTGAAAGCCGCAGCTTATACTTATGTTGTTGCAGCTTTAAGTTCTTTAGCCACACTTATTTATTACATTTGGATTTACCTTGGAAGGAGAGAGTAGTGGCATATAAAAAAGTAAAACTAAGGTTGATTGGTATCACGTTCAGCCAGGTACAAGCAGGCGCTTACGCATTGATATTGGCTGAAAACGAAGGAGTGCGCAGGGTCCCGATCATGATCGGGACACCTGAAGCTCAATCTATAGCTATTTTTTTGGAACAGCTTCATCCACCGCGTCCCATCACGCACGACTTGTTTATTTCCTTAACTAAAGCACTGAATATAAACCTGAAAGAAATCTTTATTTACAAATATGAAGAAGGTATTTTCTTTTCGGAATTAATTTTTGACGACGGAATCAAAAAAATTCGTCTTGACGCACGGACGTCCGACGCCATTGCGATTGCTATCCGCGCCAATGCAGATATTTTTATTACCGAAAAAATCATGGGCGAAGTATCTATCGAACTGGAAGAAGAAATCATCGAAGAAACGAAAAACATTTCCACAAAAACCGACCTCACTCTTGACACAATGAATCTCGACGAGCTTCAAAAAGCCTTAGATGAAGCCATTGTAATGGAAAATTACGAAAAAGCTTCTTATATCAGGGATTTGATTAACAAACGAAAATAATTCCTCTAAACGGGAGAGTAAAGCAATTTATATTCCTTCAGGTTTTCTTCGGAATCAACATAAATAAAAATGCACTCCATCTCAGGAAATTGTCGAGCAAGGCTGATTGCTTTATCCAAATACATGGTCATAAAAGCGGTCGCAAGTGCATCAGCCGTCATGCAATCGAAATAAATCACCGAGACGCTCAGGATATTGCTATCCGCCGGGTAGCCGGTAAGCGGATTAATGGTATGTCCGTATTTTTTTCCATCCTTGATGTAGTAGTTGCGATAATTGCCGGAAGTAGCGATAGACCGGTCGCAGAGCTCCATGACATCCATACGTTCATTCATTGAACCGGATGAATTATCAACCGGTTTGGGAATTTCTATTTTCCAACAAACGCCTTTGTCATTCCTTCCTTTCGCATGGATTTCACCGCCAATTTCGACTAAATAATCCGTAATTCCGTACGATTCAAGGAGTTTTGCAATTACATCGCAGGAATATCCTTTGGCGATGGAGGAAGCATTCAATTGCAGGCGAGGATCGTCTTTGATTACTTTTCGACCTGCGAGACGCACTTTCCCGTATCCGACAAATTGTTTGAGGCTGTCGATTGTTGTTTGGTTCACGGAGTCTGTTTTGCTGTAACCGAATCCCCATAAATTAATAAAGGGAGCGCAGGTAATATCATAAAGTCCGCCTGAAATTTCGGAAATTTCCATCGCTTTGTTGAAGACGGCAGTAAACCAATCGTCCACCTCAACCGGTTGATTATTATTGACTTTGTAGATAATGGATTTATTATTGAACGGATTGAGCGACAAATCAAACCGGTTCAGGCAATCTTTGATATGAACGTCTAAGGCGCGATGATATTTATATTTGATGTGAAAACTTGTTTTGAAGATTTCACCCGAGCTTTCGTAATACTTTACTCCTTTCTTGCAGGAAGAAAAGAATAAGATAGATATAAAAAGATAAAATCCTATTTTACATGCAGGTTTCATAAATTATATTTGGAAATTTTTGCAAAGTTAAAAAATAAGCCGACAAAATCATCAATTTTCTCCCGGTTCTGTAGTAAATATTTCAATAAAAAAAAACGATAAAAAATAATTTGGCAAATTCAAAAAAAAGTCCTACATTTGCACTCTCAAAATGGCTCCGTAGCTCAACTGAATAGAGCATCTGACTACGGATCAGAAGGTTGGGGGTTTGAATCCCTCCGGAGTCACAAGATTGAAAATCAGGCATTTACAGAAGGTTTTGTAGATGCTTTTTTATTAAGGTTTGCACACAATTTGCACACAGGTCAACGAAAAAAAATTAGTACAACTTGATTTTTAGCTGTTATCTATATACGCTGTCGGGTAAAATGTCAATTGCAATTTGTCTTGATAATTCAAATCCCTTATATTGAAAGGCATCATTGTCATCAGAGATTTTAACGGTAGCAGATAATCTTCTTCAAATAAATCCGACAAGTCAGAATCATCCGAATTTTCCACAAAAAAATTTAAGTCATTAGTTAGTGTCCGATTTCTTCAAATCCTGAAGAACACAACTGTCAAGATAAATTCTCATTTCGGAAAGTTTTGTACTTACGAAATGTAAAGGTAGATAAAACTTTTGACAAATTGCTAAAATCGGAAAAGTAGTAGTGGATTGCTAAAAATATATGCAATTCAATTATATTTGCACAAACAGTTGGGATTTTTGTAATAAATTCATTACCTTTGCAGCAATGGAAAATAACGGAAAAAGAATAAGAAATATAGTGTTGTCTGATGACTTTTTGCAGTATTATTACACTTTGGATGAGTAAACAAAAGATAAATATGTTGAAAGTATCAGAGTATTGGAAGAAGTGTATGTATTAAGTAGAAAGTTTGTGAAAAAAATAGTCAGTACAAAAGAAAGCCTGTACGAATTGCGTATATCGGTTGGTTTTAATGAACATCGGAGTATATTGTTTTCGGCTAATCACGACAATATTATACAGGCAACAGAAATAGTTGTTTTGAATGGTTTCTTGAAAAAATCATCAAAAGACTATGATAAACAGATAAAAAAAGCAATGAATATTTTAAATATATTGAAGTTATGATACAATTAGATCCTGCAAAATTAGCAAAGCTCAAAACTGCCGAACAGCTTTTTACAGAGCGTTACGGCGAATCCGGTACACCTGCACGCATAGCATTTGAAGAGCGTGCATTGAGTTGGTATTACAGCGAAGTTCTGAAAGAACGCCGTAAGGAACTGAAAATTACACAAAAGCAACTCGCCGAAAAAATCGGTAAGAAAAGGGAATACATTTCTTTATTGGAAAAAGGGAAAACAGAGATGCAGTTGTCTACATTCTTATGTATTTCAAATACTTTAGGACTGAGATTTTCTTTGATGTAGCAAAGAAAATCTAAAGGGAAATATGAAAGAACCCAGGCCTCTAAAAGCAAGCAATTTTACCGCCAATTAGAAATAGTTTAGAAACAGAAAAAATAAAAACATACAAGTGGCTAACTATTAGATATTTGGTTGATAGATAAAAAGAACTACGGATCAGAAGGTTAGGGGTTTGAATCCTTTCGGAGTCACAAGATTGAAAATCAACAACTTGCCTAATAAAAGAAATTTATTATGCAAACAAACGACAACCAAATTAGAGATTACAGCGCTGTTCTTGAAGCTGAATTTGGAAAGCATGGAACGCCGGAACGCGCAAAATTTGACGAGGATGCGTATACTTTCTATACAAGTCAGATATTGCTTGACGCCAGAAAAAACGCGAGATTAACACAATGTGAACTTGCGGAACGGATAGGAGTAGATAAATCGTATGTTTCAAGAATAGAGAAAGGCATTACTACGCCAAGCGTAGCCGCTTTTTACAGGATAGTTAATGCTTTGGGGCTTTCTGTGGAATTGCGTCCGACTTAGCGTCCTCAAAGTGTTTTTGCTTCTTCTCTTAAGGCATCTAATTCTTCTTTATTCATAATTGTTCATTTTTAATTATTAAACACACAAAATTATTATTTATCTGCTATCCATTTGAGTCTTGCTTGTTTCAGAATAAAAGCGTATCTTTACACCGTAAAATTATTGTATGTTCACTATTAGTTTGGATATTGTTCAGTAAACAATCCGTGCTTTTTGTATGGATTGTATCTTCGTTTGTTCTCGGATAACCTTTCCGAGAGTATTTTTTGTATTAAATCAATTTTAGTTTTTAATCTGCGTACAACGATGAAAGTATCGTTATGCTTTTGCGTGTATGCAACAAAATAAATGATAATGAACAAAGAAAAGCAAACAATTCACGATTTCGATTTGAATCACATTTATGAGTTTTTTTCAAACTCGGAACGACAGGGACCCGGAAGTCCCGAAGAAACGCTTAAAGCATTGAGTTTTATAGACGGACTTACCGAAAAGTCCAAAATTGCCGACATTGGCTGCGGAACAGGCGGACAAACAATGGTGTTGGGACAAAATACGCTGTGTGAAATCGTTGGTGTTGATATTTGGGCAGACTTTATCAATCAGTTCAATCAAAATGCCCGAAACAAAAACCTTCACAATAGAGTGAAAAGCATTGTCGGGAATATGGAAAATCTTCCGTTTCAGGAGGAGGAATTAGACTTGATTTGGTCGGAAGGCTCGATTTACAACATCGGGTTCGATCGTGGACTGAACGAGTGGCGAAAATTTCTGAAACAGGGCGGATATATCGCCATTACGGAAAACACTTGGTTTACCGAAACGCGACCAGCCGAAATTCAGAATTTTTGGCAACAGGCATATCCCGAAATAGACACAATATCGAACAAGGTTGCGCAAATGCAAAAGGCAGGCTATCTTCCGATTGCTGCTTTTATCTTACCCGAAACTGTTTGGACGGACTATTATGCTTGGCAAACTATGAGGCGTGAATCCTTTCTGAAAAAATATAACGGCAACAAAGCCATAGAAGCATTTGTTGCAGCCCAACAATATGAGGTGGAGTTATATTACAAATACAAAGCATATTACGGCTATATGTTTTATATCGGAAAGAAGATTTAGAGGACAAATCCTGTCCGCTCTTGCAAATTTATAATTTGTGAGTTGATGAAACAGCAAAATTTCAGATGAGGTTTTGCTGTAAGAATCCGGGGTGATCCATAATTTACTGAAACCCACATAAATAGCAAAATCCGATAAACGAGTAATTTATCGGATTTTATGCTGTCGAGGTTCCTAGCAGATTCGAACTGCTGTCGACGGTTTTGCAGACCGGCGCCTAACCACTCGGCCAAGGAACCCTTTTCAAAATGCGAGTGCAAAGTAAACACTTTTTTTCCATTTAAGCAAGTGATTTTGAAAAAAACAGCGAACGCAGATTCAAGTACTCCAACCGCCGTCAATAGACGTAAATGACGTACCGGGAATACTGACGGGAATACTTAACGTGAAATTATCTTTATCTTCGCCACGTACAAGCAAGCTTACGCGCGGCGTACCGAAAAGCGCTTTGTAAGCAATTTCGTGCGATCCGGTGCAAAGCAGGTTGGGCAACATCGTGCCGCCGAGTTCGGTGCTTGCCGCGCCTGTGCCTGTTATCTGAAAAGCGATAAAACGGTTTCCATCGCTGGTAAATTGTAGGCCGCCGCTTGCAGGCATAGCGTATGTATATTCTTTTATTCCTGACGGCAAGTATTATAATTTTTCGGGACGCCATTTTAGGTGTCCCCGTCGTTTTTTTATTATCTTTGCGGATATGTTTGTACGGAAGAAAAAGAATCCAAGCGGGGTAGTCAGCGTTCAGGTCATTGACAAGAGCAGCGGTAAATACAGGTTGCGGAAGACTATCGGCAGCAGTTCCGTTGAGGCGGAGGTGGACAGGATGTATCTTGACGGCAAGGAATGGATACGTCGCCACGTTGGACAGATGGATTTGTTTGCCGAATTTGAACAGACAGAACAGAAACAGAAAGAAACGGCGGAAACGCAGCGTGTGCTGTAAAACATTGAACATATGTTGATTAACGGCAGTACCATGACCCAAACTCTGCTCTTAACGCCGGCGCATCGGCGCATCGCCCCCCTATTTGATATGGATTTCTGGAATCGGGTGTCCCAGTGACGAAGTCAGGTTTCTTCTTTCTGACAAACATTGAGTACAAAGATACGATGGGTCACCCAATTTTCAAAACCTATTATTGAATATCAGATCGTTATAACAAAAATTCTGGATTCTTCTAAAAACCGAGGAAAACAGGACAGTTGTGATTTGCTGTAATGAATATGCGCTAATATTTAAAATTTGCTTTCAGGCAATCTTTCAGTTTGATTTTTTTCTTCAGTTCCGGTTTGCCGGCGGTCGTTTCGGTCGTATTCAAAAACGAATTTGCTTTGCCGTCCACAAACTTGTCCAAAAACAGTTTTATCTCGCCAAGATGCTGACGCATGGGCGTTGTTGCGATTTCGTGTTCGGCATTTTCGAACGAATGGAAACAGTACGGCGATTGCATCTCATCCAACTGTTTCGCAAGCCGCTTTGGGCCGTACAGTCCGAACCGGAGGAATTTTATCCTGTCATAGGGGACATTCCTGTCGGCATCGCCGTGGAAAAACAGAATCGGTGCAGGTTTGGTTTGCCAGTTCACTTTGCCCTCGCTGAAAATGCATCCTGCAAAGGAGATTACGCCTGCATAGTTGAACCCGTCGGGCAGTGCGGCTGTTCGCGGCGTGCGGTTACAAATCTCATATTCGCCCTGCAACGCCGTGATTGCGCCCGCACTCGAACCGCACGACGTGATACGCCGCGTATCAATGTTCCATTCGCCCGCATGTTCGACTACATAACGGGTAGCGTCGAAAAGGTCTTCGACGGCCATCGATACCGCCTCTTCGAAGTAATCGACAAAGGCGTTGAAGAGTTTCAATTTGCCCTGCTTCGTGTCGATTTTCTTCTGCACGTCTTTCAGTCCGAGCCGGTAGTCGATGGCGATAACGGCATAACCCTGATTCGCGAAATATTCATAAAAAGGCACATACCCCGAGGCTTCACGACTGCCGCTCATGAAACTCCCGCCAAAAACAAAGATGATGCACGGCTTTGTTTCCGCAAAACGCGACGCCTCGTACTTGTCCAGACGAAGTGTGTCGACGCCTTTGATCGAATAGATAAATGTCTGCCTGTCAACTTCGGCCGAAATCTCGAAGAGGCAGCACAGGACAGCAAGCAGTATACAGTAAAATTTCGTTTTCATCGTTCATATCATATTTTATATTTCTTCGGTTTTTGCAGCAGGTAAATGAATCGTTGAAGATGTTGCAAACTTTCAGTATTCGTCCCAGCTTTTAATTTGTATATCGTTCAGATCCAGCGTACAGAACGCATTGATAAATGCGCTCGCCAGCCGGGCATTTGTCAGCAGCGGAATATTCAGGTCTATCGCGGCGCGGCGTATTTTGTAGCCGTTGTCCAGTTCTCCGGCTGTAAGGTTTCGCGGAATATTGACCACCATATCTATCCGGTGCTGATGGAGCAGGTTCAGCGCCTGGGGCTGGCGGTCGTCGCTCGGCCAGTAGACTTGCGTGCTTTCGATGCCGTTTTCCTTGAGGAAGCGATGCGTCCCTCCCGTGGCATACAGTTTGAACCCTTTTTCATACAGCAGCATTACAGCTTCGAGCATCGCCACCTTGTGTTTCGGCGTTCCGGTAGACAACAGGATGTGCTTTTTCGGAATGCGGTAACCGACGGAGAGCATGCTTTTCAGGATAGCCTCGGATGTGTCGTCTGCAATGCAGCCCACCTCGCCGGTCGATGCCATGTCTACGCCCAGCACGGGATCCGCCTTCTGCAAACGGTTGAACGAGAATTGCGAAGCCTTGATACCTACGTAGTCGAGGTCGAACTCGTTTTTGTCCGGCTTGCATACGGGAAGCCCCAGCATGATGCGCGTGGCAAGATCTATAAGATTAATCTTAAGCACCTTGCTTACAAACGGGAAACTGCGCGACGCCCGCAGGTTACACTCAATCACCTTTATTTCGTTTCCTTTGGCCAGATACTGTATGTTGAAAGGCCCGGAGATATGCAATTCCTGCGCAATGCGGCGGCTGATGCGCTTGATGCGGCGGACTGTTTCGACGTAAAGGTTTTGAGCGGGAAACTGAATCGTCGCATCGCCGCTGTGCACGCCTGCAAATTCGATATGCTCGCTGATGGCGTACATCACGATTTCGCCACTATCGGCTACCGCATCGATTTCCACCTCCTTGGCATTTTCGATAAACTGGCTTACCACCACCGGATGCCTCTTGTCCACATTGGCGGCCAGGTTCAGGAAGCGCGCCAGTTCGTCCTGATTGGAGCATACATTCATTGCCGCGCCGCTCAGCACGTAGCTCGGACGCACCAGCACGGGAAATCCGACTTCTTCGACAAAGGCATTGACCTCGTCCAGCGTGCTCAGTTCTTTCCAGCGCGGCTGGTCTACGCCGATGCGGTCGAGCATTGCCGAAAACTTGTGGCGGTCTTCCGCATTGTCGATGCTTTGCGCCGACGTGCCGAGCAGGGGGATATGATGTTCGTCCAGACGGACGGCCAGATTGTTAGGAATCTGTCCTCCCGTAGAAACAATCACGCCATGAGGATTTTCCATTTCGAGGATGTCCATCACCCGTTCGAACGTCAGTTCGTCGAAGTACAGGCGGTCGCACATATCGTAGTCCGTCGAGACGGTTTCGGGGTTGTAGTTCACCATAACCGAGCGGTAGCCTTCCTTGCGGATGGTATTCAGCGCCTGCACGCCGCACCAGTCGAACTCGACCGACGAGCCGATACGGTATGCACCCGAGCCGAGCACGACAATCGACTTGCGGTCGCCAAGATAATGCACGTCGTTTTCCGTCCCGCCATACGTCAGGTAAAGGTAGTTCGTTTGTGCGGGATATTCGGCGGCAAGCGTATCAATCTGTTTGACAACGGGCACGATGCCATGCCGTTTGCGATACTCGCGAATCCGGTCCAGATGACAGTCTTCCAGTTTGTCTTTCCACAGTGCGCGGGCAATCTGGAAATCGGAAAAGCCCTCCGTCTTGGCACGTCGAATCAGTTCGTGCACATTTTCCGGCACGATAATACCTCCTCCCTGTGCCTCGTCCATTAGCGGCAGCGATTCCAGTTCTTCCGCCGTGCGGATGATATTCATCAGTTTATACAGAAACCATTTGTCGATTTTTGTCAGCTCGTGAATGCGGTCGACCGTATAACCGGCCCGAAAAGCCTTGCTGATTACAAAAATACGGCGGTCGGTCGGTTCGTTCAGCGCCCTGGCGATGTCGGGAATCACGATTTCCTTGTTTTCCACAAATCCGTGCATCCCCTGACCAATCATCCGAAGTCCTTTCTGGATGGCCTCTTCGAATGTTCGCCCGATAGCCATCACCTCGCCGACGGATTTCATGCTGCTGCCGATTTCACGCGCCACGCCGTGGAATTTGCCCAGATCCCAGCGCGGTATCTTGCACACGACATAGTCCAGCGCAGGTTCAAAAAAGGCGGGTGTCGTTTTGGTGACGGAGTTGGTCAGTTCAAACAGACCGTAGCCCAGCCCAAGTTTGGCAGCCACAAACGCGAGCGGATAGCCGGTCGCTTTGGAGGCCAGCGCCGACGAGCGGCTCAGACGGGCGTTGACTTCGATGACACGGTAATCTTCGCTCTGAGGGTCAAGGGCATATTGTACATTGCATTCGCCCACGATACCGATATGGCGGATGATGCGAATGGCCAGTTCGCGCAGTTTGTGGTATTCGGCGTTCGTCAGTGTCTGCGATGGTGCGATGACGATGCTTTCGCCCGTATGGATGCCCAGCGGGTCTAAATTTTCCATGTTGCAGACCGTAATGCAATTGTCATACCGGTCGCGGACAACCTCGTATTCCACTTCTTTCCATCCTTTCAGGCTCTTTTCGACCAGTACCTGCGGCGAGAAGGAAAAAGCCTTTTCGATCAGCACATTCAATTCCGTTTCGTTGTCGCAGAACCCCGATCCTAAACCGCCCAGCGCATACGCGGCGCGGAGAATTACGGGATAGCCCAGTTCTTCGGCTGCACGGCGGGCGTCGTCGGGCGTTTCAACGGCTTTGCTCCGGATGGTTTTGACGTCTATCTCATCTAATCTGCGGACAAACAGTTCGCGGTCTTCCGTGTCGATGATGGCCTGCACGGGCGTTCCAAGTACTTGTACGCCGTATTTTTCCAATACTTTGTTCTCGTAAAGAGCAACCCCGCAGTTCAGCGCCGTCTGTCCGCCGAATGCGAGAAGAATGCCTTCGGGGCGTTCCTTCTCAATCACCTTTTCGACAAAAAATGGAGTAACCGGCAGGAAATAAACCGTATCTGCTACGCCTTCGGACGTCTGAACTGTCGCAATGTTCGGGTTGATAAGCACGGTTTTGATGCCTTCTTCGCGAATGGCTTTCAGCGCCTGTGAACCGGAATAGTCAAATTCGCCTGCTTCGCCGATTTTCAGCGCGCCCGAACCTAATACCAAAACTTTTTTTATATCTTGCTTTTCCATTCTTGCTTTGTTCATTGATTAAAAACCATTTCTGCAAATTTGTCGAAAATAAATTCCGTATCCGTCGGGCCGCTGCTTGCTTCCGGATGAAACTGTGCCGTAAAATACGGTTTGTGCTTATGCCTGATGCCTTCGTTGGTATTGTCGTTCATGTTCACGAACAGTGGTTCCCAGTCCGTTCCCAACGTATTGCCGTCTACCGCATATCCGTGGTTTTGCGAAGTGATGAAGCACTGGTTTGTTCCGACCATCCGTACGGGCTGATTATGGCTTCGATGGCCGTATTTCAGTTTGTAGACGGATGCCCCTCCTGCCTTGGCCAGCAACTGGTTGCCCATGCATATCCCGCAAATCGGGCGATTGCCGTCCAGCGTTTTGCGGATATTCTGCACGGCTGTGTCACAGGTGTCCGGGTCGCCCGGGCCGTTGCTTAGAAACAGTCCGTCGTAGTCCAGCCCGCTGAAATCGTAATCCCACGGCACGCGCAGCACGGTCACATCCCGCTTCAGCAGGCAGCGGATGATGTTGTGTTTCACGCCGCAATCCAGGAGGACGACTTTCTTCTTTCCGCTCGCTTCGCCGTAGGTAATCACTTCCCTGCACGATACGCGCTCCACCTGATTGATTGCATTCGGGTCGTAGAAATCCACTTCGTCGGGGCTGTCCAGTACGATTTTTCCCTTCATGCTGCCTTTTTCGCGCAACAGTTTGGTAATGGCACGGGTGTCTACTCCGTACAGACCGGGAATCCGTTCTTCCACGAGCCATTCCGAGAGCGTATTGACTGCGTTCCAGTGACTGCTCTCATGACTGTAGTCGCTGATAATGATTGCATCGGCATGAATCTTCTCACTTTCCATGAACATGGAAATACCGTCTGCTCTGAACGTACGCGGAGGCACGCCGTAGTTCCCCACCAGCGGGTAGGTAAGCACCATCAGTTGCCCTGCATACGATGGGTCGGTAAGGCTTTCGGGATAACCGCTCATCGCTGTGTTGAAGACGACTTCGCCGGCTATCGGCTTCTCATAGCCGAAACAGTATCCGTCGAAAATGCTTCCGTCGTCTAAAATCAATTTGGATGCTCGTTTCATATTAATTCAAAATTCAATATTCAAAATTCAGGATTTAGTATTCAAAATTCAATTTCGGATGTTTTTTCAGATAGTCGTTTTTCATATACTTGACAAAGGCATTACTCACCATGCGAATACCGCCCGGAGTAGGATAATTTCCCGAGAAATACCAGTCTCCGGAATGATTCGGGCAGGCAGCGTGCAGTCCTTCAAGCGTCTGAAAAATGATTTCAACTTTTGCCTGAATGGCAGGCCCGGTCAGGAGTTCTACCATTTTTGCAGAAATCTCTTCGATGGCAAACGGCTCGTAGATAGCTTTCACATGGTTTACCGTCATCGGCTTATCCTGCATCTGATCGTCCTTTATTTTATTGTACGTATCCATGATGATGTGTTCCATATTTCTGTCTCTCAACAACTCAATGGCAGCCCTGAATGCGATGAACTCATTCAGACTCGACATGTCGATTCCGTAGTAATCGGGATAGCGTATCTGCGGAGAAGACGAGGTGATAACGATTTTTTTCGGTCGCAGGCGATCTAAAATGCTGATAATACTTTGCTTGAGTGTGGTGCCGCGCACGATGCTGTCGTCGATGACCACCAGATTGTCCACATTCGGGACGATACTGCCGTAGGTGATGTCATAGACGTGAGCCGCCAGGTCGTTGCGGTTGTTCCCTTCGGCAATAAATGTCCGCAGTTTGATGTCTTTCAGTGCTACTTTTTCGCTGCGAATGCGTTGCGACAATATTTCGTTCAGTTCCTTTTCGCTCAGGCTGCCGTTTCTTATCTTGATTTTCTTTATTTTCACACCGTTCAGGTATGTATTCAATCCTTCGAGCATGCCGTAGTATGCAACTTCGGCCGTGTTCGGGATAAAGGAGAAAACGGTATGTTCGAGGTCGTAGTCCACCGATTTCAGGGTCGGTTCGACAAGATTGTATCCCAATTGTTTGCGTTCAGAATAGATATCCTTGTCGCTGCCGCGCGAGAAGTAAATCCGTTCGAACGAACAGGCACTGAGTTTTTGCGGTTCCAGGATCTGTGCCGTACGCACGCCGCCTTTCCGGCTGATAAACAACGCTTCGCCGCGCTGCAATTCCTTGACCGCCTTTGTCGGCACATCCATTACGGTTTGAATCACAGGGCGTTCGGATGCAACGACCACAATTTCGTCGTCCATATAGTAAAATGCCGTACGGATGCCCCACGGGTCGCGAATGGTAAACGATTCGCCGCTGCCGGTCATACCGGCAATGATATATCCGCCGTCCCACGAGGAAGCGGCTTTTTCGACCACGTTCGTCAGGTCGATATTTGCTTCGATGGCGTGCGTGATGTCGAGACTTTTCAGGCCTTCGGCTTCATACTTGCGGTAGAGATGTTCGACTTCGCGGTCGAGACGATGTCCGAGCTGTTCCAGAATAATATACGTATCGGCGTAGTGACGCGGATGTTGCCCTGTCGAAGTGATTTCCTGAAAGATCGTTTTGACGTTTGTCATATTGAAATTACCGCAAAGCACCAGGTTTCGCGCCCGCCAGTTGTTGCGTCGCAGGAAAGGGTGGATATACGACAATCCTGATTTGCCGGTCGTGCTGTAGCGCAGGTGTCCCATGTAGAGTTCACCGACGAAAGGCAGGCTGTTTTTGGCAAAGATTGGGTCTTTCAACTGGATAGGAGGAATGCCCTTGAAATGGCGATAAACGGAGTTGAAAATTTCGGTAATGGCACCTGTTCCGACTGCACGTTCGCGAAACATGTATTCTTCACCCGGCTTGGCGTCAAGTTTGACGCAAGCCAGCCCCGCGCCTTCCTGTCCGCGATTGTGCTGCTTCTCCATCAGCAGGTAAAGCTTGCCGAGAGGATACATCCATGAACCATATCTCTGGTGATAGTAATCTAATGGCTTAAGCAGGCGGATCATTACCACGCCGCATTCATGTTTTAATTCTTCCATCTGTCAATTGTCTTGAATTGGGTACAAAATTATAAACAATACGATAAAATCGATTCTTAATTAAAATAAAAAATGAATTGATCCTTACAACACGGCAGAACAGGCTTGCTTCATGCCGGATTTTAAATTCAAAGAACGATCAAATTTTTCACCTCGCGCTGCATACAATAAAAAAGCGAACACTCAAACAGTGTCCGCTTTTTTGTCTTCGAGAACTTCATCTTATTTTATAATCTTAAATTGACCAATAAGGGGAAGTTCTTTCTTTTCGCCTTTGACTGCGTTGAGGATGCCGAGAATCGCCAGCACCGCTATTGCCAGGTACAACAAGTAGCCGATAATCCATCCGAACGGCACAAATGCAAGAATAAAAGCCACTATACACGCTATAATTTCAAGTATGAACAATATTGCTCCCTGATTAGCGTGATAGCGTGCAAACGGTGATTCTTTTGCCGCAAACAGCGGAACTAAAAATAAAATACCAAAATAGGCCAGGATTGCAAAGACTTT
Source organism: Dysgonamonadaceae bacterium (assembly GCA_031270075.1). GTDB lineage: Bacteria > Bacteroidota > Bacteroidia > Bacteroidales > Azobacteroidaceae > Azobacteroides. The sequence goes on along the minus strand of JAISYG010000083.1, from coordinate 6,380 downwards.
GTTGTCCTGAGCATCTTTGTCGGGGGTAGGTGTTACTTCTGCCATAAAATATTCTCCTATAAATTAATTAATTAAAAAAGTTTGTATATCAGTTTCTATCTATAATTTAATCTGGACAAAAGTAGTATCATTTTTTCATTCATACAAAAAAATATTTCCTAAATTAGTTTATAAATCAGGCTAAATTCGGAAAAATATTGTCAAATGCGACCGTACGCACATTTGACAGACTTGCCGGAATGGACATAAATATTGAATTTTCAACTATATATATAAATAAAAATATATTATATTCGATGAATCGAGCACTAAACATAAAAAAAGTTAAGCTGTCGTTTCGAAGGAAATCAGTATTCTGAAAACCTTCGCGGGGCTGGCTTTCCAGGCGTCCAGCGCAGTCTGTGCTTCCGTCGGCGGGTATATGCCCGTAACGAGTTTTTCGACCGGACAGTTTCCGCGTTTCAGGTATTCCATCACGGCGCGGAAATCGGCAGGCAGGGCATTGCGCGACCCGCGGATATCCAGTTCTTTCTGCACAAACCATTTTGTATCAAAGGCTGTTTCCGTCTTTGCATAGCCGATATATGCAATGCGTCCGGTGAAAGCAACCTCGTCGACAGCCATCCGGTAAGTGGCAGGCGCGCCGACGGCTTCCACTACGACGTCGGGACCAAAGCCGTTCGTGAGCAACTGCAACCGTTCGTGCACGTCTTCCTTTTGCGAGTTAATGACGTATGTCGCGCCGAGTTGCTTTGCCAGCGCCAGCTTGTCGTCGTCCATATCTACGGCAATGGTTTTGGCGCCGCGCAGAGCCGAACGTACGACCGCGCCTGCGCCAATCATACCGCAGCCGATGACCATGACGGTGTCCGAATCCGTGACGGCAGCCCGCGACACGGCATGGAAGCCTACGCTCATCGGCTCGACAAGACAGAAATCGCGACACGGGATGTGTTCGTCGGCAATCACTTTTTCCCACGGGACGGCAAGATATTCGCACATCGCGCCGTCGCGCTGCACGCCAAGCGTCCGGTTGTACCGGCAGGCGTTCGGACGTCCGTTACGGCACGACGAACAGTCGCCGCACGCCGTGTAGGGATTTACCGTACACGACATGCCCGCTTTCAGGTGTCCGGGCGTATTTTCACCGACGGCCTCGATGACTGCGCCGATTTCGTGTCCGGGAATGACGGGTAGCTGCACCATGGGATTCCGGCCGAGATAAGTATTCAAATCCGACCCGCAAAATCCCACGTATCTGATTTTTATCAATACCTCGCCCGCTTCCGGCACGGGTTTGCGCACCTCGACGAGTCGCACTTCGCCCGCACGTATGATTTGTACTGCTTTCATTTTCTGAAGTTTTTTTGTTTTTGACAGTGCAAATCTACAACTTTTAAAATAAAAAACGCTACGTTTGTCAGGTTTTTTAGTGATGCAAAATGAATAACATAATCACAAAATCACGCCGTGTGCAGTATGTTTTTCCGCTTTCACCGGTGTTTATTCCGACATGTTCTTAATATATGGAAGCGCCGCCAAATCCGTCAGCCTGTAAAAGGCGCGTGCATTCTCGCCGAGAAACAGGGCTTTTTCGTCGTCGGTCAGCAAGTTGGATTTCAGGATGAAGTCGTACGACATTCGGTAGGTGATGGCGACAATCGTACGCGGATAGTCCGAACCCCACATCAGTTTGTCGATGCCGACGAGCGAGGCTGCTTCCCTGACAGCCCAAACGGCGCCCGTAAACGGATAAAATTCGTCGTTGAACAGCCATGTGATGCCGCCCGATTCAATCCGCACGTTCGGATGGCGCGCCAGCTTGATCTGCTCCTGCCATCCGGCGCGCGTCACCATCCCGAAATGACCGACAGCAATCCGCAGGGTCGGACATTCGGCGATGATTTCTTCCATCTCCGCCACCTGCGTATCTCCGTCCGCAAGATCTACGGACAGGAATACGCCGTTTCGTTCCATCAGTTTGAACATTTGCATCATTTCGCGGCCGGTCAGGCGTACGCGGTGGTCGAACATGATCAGTCGTCCCGCAGGCAGTTTGATGCCCTTGAATCCTTTTTCGATCAGCATCTGCGCCTGAACGGGGAAGCCGGGCTTGCGCGCATCCACCAGTCCGCAACACAGGAAACGGTCGGGATATTGCCGCTGCACTTCCCACAGGTAGTCGTTTTGCTCGCCGTCGATATATTCCTGCGTGATTACGGCGGCCGAAACCTGCGCATAGTCCATGTTGGAGAGGAATATCTCTGCCGTGTTCCGTCCGTCGAGAATAAAGGGCGGGAGCATCTGGCGCACTTCGCCCATGAAGATTGATTTTCCGTTGTCGAGCGTCCGAATCGCCATTCCGTCGACTTCCGCATCCTGCCGGAGCCACAGATGCGCGTGTGCATCAATAATCGTGAAATCCATTGGTCAACTGTTTAGCCATGTGTCTCTGAAACGCGGTTCGAGAATCTTCTGCACGTCGTTCAGCAGTTCTTCGTCGAGCGGCGCTTCTGCCCAGCGAATGTTTTGCAGGACGGCTTCGGGGCGCGTTGTGCTGAAGAGCGTGGAGGCGATACGCGGATTGCCGACGGAAAAGCGGACGGCCAGCTGTTCGATGGATTTTCCTTTCGACCGGCAATAGTCGACGGCTTTTCTGCAGAGGCTGCGCAGGGGTAAGGGTGCGGGATGCCAGTCGGGTGCGCCCCGTTCGGTGAGCAGTCCCATCGAAAACGGGGAAGCATTGATCACGCCCACGCCGTGCGATTCGAAAAAGTCGAGGTAATCGGTCAGCGCGTCGTCGTTCAGGCAGTAATGGCAGAAGGAAAGGATGCTTTCTACCGTTCCGGCGGGGACGTGCGTGATCACATACCTGAAATGGTGGAGAGTCAGGTTGGTGATGCCTACATGTCCTACCACGCCTTTCGCCCGCAGTTCGGCGAGCGCCGGAAGCGTCTCGGCACAGACCTGCTCCAGGTCGGCAAATTCGATGTCGTGCACGTTGATCAGGTCAATGTGGTCGACATGCAGGCGTTCCATGCTTTGGTACACGCTTTCGGTTGCCTTGCGTGCGGAATAGTCCCAGCAGTTGACGCCGTCCGTGCCGTAGCGTCCGACCTTTGTCGAGAGGTAATAGCTGCTTCGGTCAATGTCTTTCAGCGCTTTTCCGAGGACGGTTTCGGCTTTCAGATGTCCGTAGTAGGGCGATACGTCGATTAAGTTGATACCGTGTTCGACGGCGGTGTGAACCGCGCGGATGCCGTCGCTTTCGTGGAGCGAATGAAAGACGCCGCCCAGCGAGGATGCGCCGAAACTGATGTGGGAAACGCGCAGTCCCGTTCGTCCGAGTTCTCTGTATTCCATAAAATAAATATTTGGTTATATTGCATTCATTGACATGTATATTACCGGACGATACCTAAAAAAATGTATCCGGTTAAAATTTCATCCGTGTTTCGCCACATCGTCGGACGCTTCGTCGGGCAGGTTTTCGCCGACAGCCCTGTCGAAGGTGATTTTGAAAGTCCAGGCATATTCGCAGGGCTTTGTTTTGGGGAAGGAGAGTTTCAGTCCTTCGTTCGTTTTTGTCCATGCGATTTCTTCGTCCGATCCGAGCATCTGCACCTTCAATATTTGGGCGTCGGCAATGGCGTCGTTATTGAGCGATTTGACGGTGACGCCCCTGTCGTCCCAGTTCAGGACGATGGCGTAGAAGTCGTTGCCCTTGACGGTAAAGCGGATGTCCTGCGCGGTGTAGGCTGTGGCGGTGTTGTCGGTGAAGGAACCTTTGGTGGATTCGGTCTGTCCTTCGCCGAATTTTTTCCAGCATCGGGATTCGTATATGGCGTCGCCGTTCACTTTAAGCCATTTGCCGATGGAGAGGAGTATGGATTTCTGTTCGCCGGTGATAGTGCCGTCGGCTTTGGGGCCGATGTTGAGGAGCAGGTTGCCGTTTTTGCTGACGATGTCGATGAGGTCGTGTACGATTTGCTCGGGCGTTTTGTTTTCTTCGCCGTCGATGTATGACCATGATTTTTTGCCGACGGAGGTGTCGGTTTGCCACGGGTATTTCATCATTTTGCCCGATTTGCCCCGTTCGACGTCCCAGACCTGTATGTTGGTGGGGTAGCCCTGCTTGGTGTTGACTACGACCGGGGTGTTCCAGTCGAGCGCGCTGTTGTAGTAGTAGGCCATGAATTTGTTGAAGCTGGGCATAAGCGCCGGGTTGTTGACCGTCCAGTCGAACCATATCAGTTTGGGTTCGTATTTGTTGATCAGCTCGTAGGTGCGAGCGAGCCATTCGCGGGCAAACGATTCGTCGTAGTGTTCGCCTTCGTATCTGCGTCCGTAGAGTTCGATGGTGGTGTCCTGCACGTCGGAGGGGAATTTCATTCCTCCGTTGTAGAACCAGGCGTTTTCGGCGCGGTGTGTGGAGAGTCCGAAGACGAGTCCTTCGCGTTCGACGGCCTGCTTGAGCAGTCCGACGATGTCTTTGCGGGGTCCCATTTTCACGGAGTTCCACCGGTTCAGGTCGCTGTCGTACATGGAAAAGCCGTCGTGATGTTCGGCTACGGGGATGACATATCTGGCGCCCGATTCGCGGAAGAGGGCAGCCCATTCGGCGGCGTCGAATTTTTCGGCCTTAAACATGGGGATGAAGTCCTTGTAGCCGAAACTGGTGTGTTCGCCGTAAGTGGCTATGTGGTGTTTGTACTCGTTCGTCCCCTGGTTGTACATGTTTCGCGGATACCATTCCGAACCGAACGCGGGGACGGCATATACGCCCCAGTGGATGAAAATGCCGAACTTGGCGTCTATAAACCAGTCGGGAAAACGGTAGTGAGTGGCGATATTGTCCCAGTCGGGCTGGAAGACGTTTGTACCTTTGGCCGAAGCCACGGAATCGATATTGATGGCAGGTTTCGTTTCGTTCTTGCATGAAGCGAGAAGCAGTGTGCCGCCAAGAAAAAGAATAACAACGTTTTTCATATTTTCTGCAATTTAATTTGAAATTTATTACGCAAAGGTAGCGGTTTTATTTCATATCCTGTATATGCAGGGATTCAAAAATTCAAAGATTCAAGAGTTTTCGGCAGGAATGTTTCGTGCATCAATGGAATGTGTTCATTCGCAGTGACAGGCATATCCGGTGTCATTCCGCTTTTGATTTCGGCACGAAAACGGGTATTTGCAATGACGAATCAGGGCTTTTGAGACAGCCTCTTGTTTTATCCGTAAATAACAATCTTAAATATCAGTACGTTATGAATATTGTATTAATTATTACATTTGTATAACTTGCAAATTAGATTATTTAATTTGTGGTGTTTGCGGTTATGTCGTACATTTGTAAAATATTTATTCAATGGAAATGATTATGAAAAAAATGATAATTAGCTGGCTGTTCTGTCTTGCGACGGTTTATATATTCGGACAGGACGTTTGTTACTATTTTAACGATGAGAAAGTCTGTTATGAAGTTTCCGCGACGAGAATATTAGTGAAATCGGAAACGCTGGATATAGCCGGCCTTGAAAATGCGCTGCAAAATCCGGTTGCCGGCAGCCTGAAAAATATTTATGTCATGGGCGGCGGGCTATTCGTTGTTGAAATGGAGGATACGGGCAGGGAAGATATGTGGGCATTACATCGTCAACTTAGTTCCATGGAGGATGTAGTCTATGCCTCTCTGATTGGGGGGGGATACCCCGGAACGGGATATACAAATGAGGTACTTGTAATGCTAAAGTCAGAAGACGACTATCCTGTTTTACTGGAATATGCCGAAATTTATTCGATTAAAGAAATAAAACCGGATGTATTTAATGGCCGCCATTATAAGCTAACCCTTCCGCATAATCCTGAGAAAGACGCTATGCAAACAGCCATCGAACTGTATGAAACAGGTCTGTTTGAGTATGTTGATCCTAATTTGATCCATCTCTGTCCGTTTGAGTGGTGTCCGTATGGGCCTGAGCTTGAGCCCCCGGATATGAATACAATCGTGGAAGAGGAGCAGAGTATTGTCTGCTATCCCAATCCTGTGAGCGATATTCTTTATATCGACCTGGAAAAGCGTACTCCAAACAAAACTTCCGCTTCTTACGATATTCGACTATATAGCAGTTTGGGAAATTTGTGTCGTCAAGCAAAAGCGCCGGGCGGGATGGTGGAATTTAGCATCTCGGATCTTTCCGGCGGTATCTATTTTCTGAATATATATGCAGAAAACGCATCAAAACCGGAAGCGCATAAAATCATCGTAAAACATTGAATCAGGTATTTATTTTAGTTTTGAGTTAATATCAACAATTTATAAAAAGTGACGATTATGAAAAAAATGATAATTAGTTTGTTGTTCTGCCTTGCGACGGTTTATA
>JAISYG010000078.1 GCA_031270075.1 Dysgonamonadaceae bacterium | reverse complement strand
ATGAATTCCTGTGTGTTTCTTCCTGTGCCGTTCATAATTTCAAACTGTTTTACTGTTTTCGCTGGTTTCCAGCGATTTTACCGATGCAAATGTAGTGTTTTATTTTTATTCCATCAAATTTTGGTTTATTTTTTTGCGGCCACCCTTGTGATGCCGTATAGTCGCGTCACTGCCCTGCCGTCGCAGTTGATGCGCAGCTTGGAGCGCTGCCCGAAGTCAAGAACACTATAAAGCCATAATCGCTTCCTCCCCATCGGTCAGTTTCTCGATACCGGCATCCATTACTAAATAGGTGTTTTCGATGCCGACAGCGCCCACTCCGGGACATACGAATTTGGGTTCGTAGGCAAAAACCATTCCCGGTTGCAGCATATCCTGCGAGCGGGCGGTGAGTACGGGCAGTTCATTGATTTCGATGCCCACACCATGTCCCACAAACTTGGCTTGTTGCCGGATACCCATAAAACAGGCCGCAAGGCCGGCATCGGCCGCCATTTGCAGCGACTGCTCGTAAATGGCGGCACAAGCGAGTCCCGGTCTGCCGTTGTTCATCAACCATTGGTGCATGGCTATGGAAAGCCGGTGCGCCTGAATGGCTTTTTCCGGAAGGACGCCGTATGCGTAAACGCGGGTCATATCGGTCAGGTAGGCCGTGAAATTGCCGGCCATATCCACCATAACGGATTGTCCTTGTTGAATAAGACTGCCGTTTGCGCCTATCGGGATGCTCGGATGCGCTCCTCCGCCGCCCAAAGCAAAGTCGCAGGGCGAAGGCGTTTCGGCGTTTTTTCCGGTCAAGACGCTTCCCATAAAAATATCCATATGACTGCCGAATGCGCGGAAAATACCGATGGAACCCAGCCGGCGCATCACCCGTTCGATTTCGTATTGCAGTTCCAGATCCGTCATACCGGGAGTGAACAGGGAAGGGATTTTTGTATACGCTTCGCTATGCCGAACGGCCGAACGGCGGAACTGTTCGATTTCCCAGGGCGTTTTCAGCATCCGCGACCGGCGCAGGAGAGCCGTTGCATTGACCGTTTGCACGGGTTGGAATAGGGCCTGTAAACGCAGGTATTCGTTATACGTCAATTGGTCGGCTTCCAGGGCGAGGGTAGAGGGTAGGGGAAGGTTGCGCTGTTTCAATACACCGGGAATATCTTCCGGTTTGCGAATGGGAATCGCATTCCCGTTTTCTAAAGCGCCCGGTTTGCGGACAAAAAACAGCGGTTCGCCTTCCCGGGCGATGTATACAAAACCATCGAAAACGTAGCCGGTTAAATAATAGATATGGACGGAAGAATGAACGAAACAGGCTTCCACCTGTTGTTCTTGCAGTAAGGATTGAATACGGGTGTACCGTATCTGTAAATCTTCGGGGGAAGGAAACAATGCCATCATTTGTTCTGTTTTCTGTTTGAATGGTTTGCTGCTGCCTGATACCGTCCGGCAACAACAAACGGACAAAAGTAGCGAAAAAATGACTAAAATACAAGCGAAAATACTATCTTTGCAAAACGGTATGAAAACACGGAAATGGATCATTTTGGCAGTAGTAGTCATTTCAGTAGTCTTATACGGATTACCTGCTACTTTATTGCAAATTCCGGACTTCCGGCAGAAAGTATCCCAAATGACTGCCGGGTATCTGGAAGATAAAATAGGCACCAAAGTCCGGATCGGTCAAATCGACTTCCGGTTTTACAATCAACTTATCTTGAGAGATGTCTATATGGAAGATCAACAGGGGGACACCTTATTGGTCGCCAAACGGATAGCTGCGGGTTTCGATTTCTTTCCGCTATTCAGGAAACAATTCCATTTCCATTCGGTGCAGTTGCACACTTTCAGCTTGCATCTCGGCAAGTCATCGCCGGAAGCTTCGCTCAATATTCAATACATTGTGGATGCTTTCGATAGCAATGAACCATCGAAGGAAACCCATATCGACCTGAACATTAAAAATCTATCTTTACGAGGTGGAACGGTTTCCTACCGGGTGAAACCGGCAGCGGCCACAGCGGGTATATTCAATCCGGACGATATGGAATGGCGGGAGATTACCGGTAAAATCCGTTTACAGCATTGTACGAATGATTCTCTACTGGCTTCTGTACAACGCCTGAGCGCTACGGAACAATCCGGTTTCTGCGTGAAACAACTGAGGTTTGATTTAACGATGAATGCTCACGAAGCCCAAATCAATCGCATGGAAATACGGTTGCCTCAATCGGCTTTGCTTTTGACGAATATGGCCGCTGATTATCGACGAATGCTTCCGGGCGAGAGCTGGACCGGTCAAATCGGATGGAACTTGCAAATAGAACCGTCGCAAATTCGTTTGGACGATCTCTGTGCCTTGTTTCCGGTTGTTACGCAGTTGAATGAATCATTGGAAATACAAGGATTGGTTTCGGGTACTTGGGAAGATATCCGTTTAAAGGATTTCCGGATATCGTCGGGCAACGATGTTCGCCTTGCTTTCAATGCGGTGATCCGCGATACGGATCCGTCGGATTTCTCCCGTATGTATCTCAACGGCCGGATTCTGGATTCGTATATTACGGTGGCGGGGATACAACGAATGGCGAATCATTTCAGTCCGAATCCGGTGTCGCTACCGGTACCGGTGCAACAGATAGGTTCGGTTTCTGTGCAAGGCGAAGTGTTGGGGCTATTGAGTAATCTGACGACGGTGTTCCATTTGCAAACCGATGTGGGAAATTTGCGGGCGGACGTCAACTTCGGAAAAGATAAAAGCCATTTTTTGAAGGGGAAAATAGCTACTACCGGTATGAATATCGGCCAATTGCTGGCGAGTGATGATTGGGGAACCGCCCGGTTTGAAATCAATTTGAATACTACATTTACAAATGAAAAAGATTGGGAAGGAACCGTTCAAGCCTTAGTCAACGAAGTGGATTACAAAGATTACCGCTATGAGAATATCGGCTTGTCGGGCCATTTCACAGCCGATAGTTTCAAGGGTATGCTGAACGCCGACAGTCCGGACGGACGGCTTATTGCAGATGGTTCTTTCCTATTGAAAGGCAAAGATTCGCAATTTAATTTCTCGGCACAGGCAAGCGCTTTATTGCTCGACCGGCTGCATTGGACTCAAAAATACAGGCAACCGAAACTCTCGTTCGCCATGGATGCCGGATTTACAGGCAATCATCCGGACAATTTGATGGGTAAGCTGGCGTTCAGCAATCTATTGTTTTCCAATGAAAACGGCGCTTATACTATGGATTCGTTGTCTATCGAATCTTCAATAGATGACAATCGAAAACAACTGCAGATTCGTTCGGACTTGCTGAATGGAACCGTCGATGGCCTTTTTTCGATCGGGACGGTAGTCGATGCGTGGAAACAGACCATTGCCGCTTATCTGCCTTCATTGATTCCACCGGATACGCTGGCATTGCATGAGGAGAATACGGAGTTTTCTTGGCATTTTACGCTGAACAATACGGAGGCATTGTCGTCGGTTTTGGATTTGCCCGTAACGTTCTATGAACCTTCGCAGATTACAGGCGAATACAATAACGCGCAAAACCGCATCCGGCTCAACGGCGCTTTTCCCCTTTTCCGATTCGGCGCATCGGTCATCGAAACCGGTACGGTGGATCTGAATAACGACCACCACGCTGTTGAACTGAAAATCAACGGAACCCGGTTGCAAAAGAAAGGAAATAAACTGGTTTTGGCGGCGGATATCCGGGCGTTGAACGATTCGATTCGTTCTGCCATCCGGTGGAAAAACAATAACGACTTAAAAGACAATGGAAGATTGGATTTTACCACCCAGCTGTCTTACAGGGAAGGAAACTATCCGCTGTCGGCTTCCGTCCGGATTCAACCTTCTGAAATGGTGTTTAACGATTCGGTCTGGACACTTTTACCTGCCACTATCGACTACAGAGAAGGACGATTGAGTGTCGATCATTTGGAAGCGTTTCACAAGCAGCAAGGGATTATTGTAGAGGGGAACATATCGAAAGACGCCAATGACCGGATTCAAGCTTTGCTGAACGAGGTGGATTTGGATTATCTGTTTCAATCCTTGAATCTTAAAAACCTGACTTTGGGCGGCATTGCTACGGGATATGTTACGGCGAACGATTTGTTGGCCTCCCGGCAATTAACGACGCAGTTGGATGTCCGGAACTTCTCGTTCAACGATGTAGTATTCGGAAACTTGGATTTGCGCGGCCGTTGGGACGATGAGCAACAAGGTGTAGAAATGAAAGGCCATATCGTCCGAGATGATACCACTTATATAGATGTAGACGGTTTCATTTATCCGGTACGGGAAGAATTGTCTATCCTTTTCGACGCCCACCGGGGCAATGCCGCTTTTCTGAGAAAATACATGAATACGATTGCGAAAGACTTTTCCGGGGAAGTTACCGGCAAAGTGCGGTTGTTCGGCCATTGGAATGATCCCACTGTTGAAGGAACGGTATGGGTGGATAATGGTAGCTTTGGAATTGATTTTCTGAATGCCCGCTATACTTTTTCGGATTGGGTGCGGATGACGCCCGACGAAATAGCCATCCACAATATGGTGTTGCAGGACGCCTACGGCAATAAAGCCGTAGCTACGGGTTCGGTGCGCCATCATCTTTTCAGTGATTTCCGTTTTTCGGCTAATCTCTCGTACGAAAACTTTCTGGTCTTCAATGCAACATCCCGCACCAATCCGCTGTTTTACGGGAAAGCATTCGGCACCGGAACGGCCACCATCCAGGGGACGGAAGAGTTGGTCAACATTGATGTATCGCTTCAAAATAACGAGAAAACGGCGATTACCCTCAATCTGATGGAGCAACCGGATATTGTTGATTACAATTTTATCAATTTCGTTACGAAAGCGCAGCCGGCGGTGTCCGCCCCATCGAAATTGTTGCCGGCGGCGGCGATGTCCGCACTTTCCAAGTCCAATCCCAAGACCGAGATCCGTACCAATCTGTTGATAAACGCCAATCCGGAAGCAACGCTCGAATTGATTATGGATCCGGTAACCGGCGATAAAATCAGCGCCACAGGAACCGGTACCATGCAAATCCAGTACAGCGACCAAACGCCGTTGCGGGTTTTCGGAACGTACCGGATCGATCGGGGAGCGTATAATTTCAGCTTCCAGCAAGCGTTTTTTCGGAACTTCAATATTGAGGAAGGCAGTTCCATCAGTTTTCGCGGCGACCCCTACACGGCGGCTTTAGACATTAAGGCGGCTTATACGGTTTCTGCCAATCTGGGCGATCTGGATCAGCAATTGGTGCAGAAGACCGAAACCGGACACCGATTGAGCGCTCGCGACAATATCCCCGTCAACTGTGTCCTGCTTTTGTCGGGACCGCTCGAACAGCCCGCCATTAAATTCGATTTGGAATTGCCTGGTGTTACTTCCGAAGTGGAAAGGCAGGTGAAAAGCTATATCCGCACCGACGATATGATGAACCGGCAGATGATTTACCTCCTGCTGATGGAACGGTTTTATACGGCGCCGGAATATGCGCGAAGCGATGTCAAATACAACAACGATTTGTCGCTGCTTACTTCCACGCTGTCGTCGTATATCTCGACCCTGCTGGGAAATCTGACGGATAAGTTTCAGGTAGGCACCAAATTTCACCAAACCTACGAAGACGGCGGAACAAATACCGAAATGGAACTCCTCCTCTCGAGTACGCTGTTGAACAACCGCTTGATTATTAATGGAAATTTCGGCTATATCAACAATCCTTACCTCAACACACTGGAAGACAATATTCCTTTGATAGGCGATTTTGATATCGAATATAAATTAACGAAAACCGGCGATATACGCCTGAAAGGGTTCAACCGCTATAACTACCGCAATTATTACAGTATAACGCCCGCTATGACCCAGGGATTCGGCATCCTTTTCCGGCGGGATTTCAATAACCGGAACGACTTGTTCGGCAAGCGCCGGCAACCCTAAGCCCACCCGCAACAAGTTATACCGGAAAACGGAAAACGGTTTGCGATTCAAACACTTCCCCCGGACGAAGTACCACCGAAGGATAATCGGGATGATGAATGCTGTCGGGAAAATGTTGCGTTTCCAGACAAAAAGCCGAACGCTGGGGATAAGTGTGTCCGTTTTTTCCCGTAAAACTCCCATCCAAATAATTGCCTGTATAGAGTTGTACGCCGGGTTCGGTGGTATACACTTCCATGACAATGCCGGTTTTCGGCGAAGAGGCCCGGGCCGTATAAGCCAGTCCGGGAGTAGCGCGGTCGATAATATAATTATGGTCGTAGCCGTTGCCGTATTTGATTTGCGTATCGTCGGCCCCGATGCGTTCGCCGATGGTATGCGGGGAACGGAAATCGAAAGGCGTGCCTTCAACCGTTTCCGGAGGCCCGAAAGGAATGGCCACATCGCTGGTCGGTAAAAACGTAGCGGCATGGATTTGCAGTTCATGGTCGCCGACTGAAGGGTCGCCTTCACCCGAAAGATTGAAATACGAATGATTGGTCAGGTTCAGGATAGTAGCCTTGTCCGTAACCGCTTTATAGGTGATTTCTACGGAATTATCGTCGGTTAACCTGTACTTCAGGTCGACTTGCAGGTTTCCCGGAAAACCTTCCTCGCCGTCTTTGGAAAGATAGGACAATTCCAGCGTTTGACTGTCCGGTTGTTGAGCGTCCCAAACCACCGCATTGAACCCTTTGATGCCACCGTGCAAGCTGTTTGGCCCGTTATTGACAGCCAGTTGATACTCCACGCCATCGAGCGTAAAGCGTCCGTTGGCAATCCGGTTGGCCGTTCGTCCGCAGATGGCGCCGAAATAAGGTTCCTGATGATTCAGGTAATCGGTGATAGTGCTTTTCCCTAAAACCACGTCGGTCAATCGACCGGTTCGGTCGGGCACCAGTAGACTTACGATTTTCGCACCGTAATTGGTAACGGACATTTCCGCACCCTTCGCATTGGACAGGATAAATAATCCGACCGGTTTACCGTCAACTGTTTTCTCGAAATCGCTTGTTTGCAGACCGCTTCGTGTTTTTGTTTTCATGATGTTATTCATTCCATTTTATTAAAAGTCATTTTTCTATGCGCAAATGTACAACAATTCTTTTTAAACCGCAAAACGATGGATCATACTCGCCCGGCCTGCTTATGGCTGTTGCGCTTGAGTTCGCTACTGATAACCGAACGGCAGTGCGGACGAGCATCTTTCAATACCATTTAAAAAACCGCATCCCAATCACCAAGCACAACATGCCGAAAACGGAAAGCGCCACCGAAGGCGTAATGATTTCCATCCAGCCGGCTCCTTCGTTGAAAATACTCCGGATGCCATCCGTCAACGCCGTTAGTGGTAATAGTTTGATGATTCGGATGCTCCATTCGGGGAAATTGTGGTAACTGAAAAAGATGCCCGAAAGAATCATCATCGGCATTTGTACGGCATTGATCCAGCCGGTGCCGACCTCCGTTTTGGATGTGTGGCACGAAACCAGCACGGCAATGCCCGTAAATGCAATGTTCCCGGCCATGAATAACACCAGCAATGCCCCGATATTCCCCTGTATCTGAATATCGAACAGCCACCAGACAAAAAAGAACAGGATAAGTGCTTCGACGATATTCATTAAAATACGGACGAACATTAACGCAAACAGGAAATTCGACTTCTTCATCGGGGTGGCTATCATGCGCCGCAACAGTTTCTGCGACCGCCGTTCGATAATGGTGTAACTGACGCCCCAGAGGATGGAACTCATAATGCCGAACGCAATCAGACCCGGCACCAGGAAGTCGATGTACCGCACGCCTTTCAATGTCAACGGACGGATAGGGGCGGCGGCAGTCGTCGTAACGGATGCTTCGGGCGAGTGCACCAATGCCGAAAGTTTCATATAGGCCAGTTGCGCCTGTGAATTGTGCGGGTCGAAATGATATTGCATTCTTCCGGTCGAATCCGTAACGATGAGGTCGGCTTCGCCTCGTTTCAACGAAACGATTGCCGAATGCCAGTCTTTGCGCTCGAACCGGAATGCGGTGTTGCCCAGTATGTCATCTGGCACTTTCCACGTCCGGATTTCTTTTCCCTCTATTTGTTCCGGTTGGGCATATAAACAGAGTAAGGAATCCAGTTCCGTCGGCTGAGTTTCCACCAGAATGACATGGAATTTCGACTCGGTTTTCTGGGTGAAAGCCAAACCCAGACCGATGGAAATCAATACCGGGAAAATAATTCCCCAGAACAGGACTTCCGGTTCGCGGATGGTTTCCAGAAACTGCGTCAATGTCAGTTGATAAAGTTGATTGCTCTTGAATGATTTCATGTTACTGCGATTTTTCCGGGTTTTCGTTCAGTGTTTTGCCTGTCAGTTGGATGAATAATTCGTCTAAGTTACGGGCGTTTTCGTTCAATAATTCTTCCAGGCGTCCTTCCCTCAGGATTTTCCCTTCGTCCACAATAATAATATGGTCGCACAACGATTCCGCTTCTTCCATATAATGCGTAGTCAGAATCAGAGTGGTTTCTCCGCTGTCTTTCAAAGATTTGAGTATTTTCCATAGATCGAGGCGGGAATGCGGATCCAAGCCGGTAGTCGGCTCGTCCAAGAAAAGAATTTGAGGATGGTTCAGCAGCGCCACCGCCAATGCCAGTCGTTGCCGTTGTCCGCCCGAAAGTGTTCCGGTCATGGATTGGTGTTTGCTTTCCAGTCCCGTCCAGGCAATCACTTCATCGACCCGTTTTTCGCCCAGGCCAAAGAAGCTGGCAAAAAGGCGCAAGGTTTCACGAACCGTCAATTTCTCCTGAAAACGGGTTTCCTGCAGCGACAGGCCGATGATTTTCCGAAGCTCGTTTTCATGCTTCTGCCACGATTTCCCCTGAATGCGGATTTCGCCGCTGTCGGGTTTCCGCAAGCCTTCCATCATTTCGACCAAGGTGGTTTTGCCCGCCCCATTCGGTCCAAGCAGGGCTACAAACTCGCCGGAGGGGATGGCAAGTGAAATTCCCTGCACGGCCTGCACATCCTTGAAGGATTTATATACGCTGTTTACTTCTATCTGAAGCATAATTTTAATTTTTGCGTTGCAAAAGTAGTAAAAATGGATTACATTTGCACATGATTATTGATAAAATATCTATACTGTATTTTAAGAATATAGAAGAAGCGGAACTGTCTTTTTCCTTGAAAATGAATTGTTTTTTCGGCGATAACGGTATGGGAAAAACGAATTTATTAGACGCATTATATTACCTTTCGTTCACGAAAAATTATACGAACCTGAGCGATTCGCAATTGATTACGCACGACCGGGATTTCGCCGTTTTACAGGGATACTATACCGGCGGCGACCAGGTGGAGGAAATCTATTGCGGCATCAAACGGAAACAGAAAAAGACGTTTAAACGGAATAAAAAAGAATACGAGCGGCTTTCGGAACACATCGGCCTGATTCCGCTGGTAATGATTTCGCCCGCCGATATCGAACTGATCCGGGGAGGAAGCGACGAACGGCGGAAATTTGCCGATATGCTTATCTGTCAGTACGACAAGGAATATATGCACGCCCTGATTCATTACAACAAAGCTTTGCAACAACGGAACGCTTTGCTGAAAATAAATCCTGTGCAAAGAAACATGGATGAAGTTTTTGAACTGTGGGAAGACCAGATGGCTGTTGCAGGCCGGATGATTTATGACAAACGAAAAGCCTTTGTCGAATCTTTCCGTCCGCTGTTTCAGGAATATTACCGGATGATTAGCAACCCCAATGAAACCGTGGATTTAATTTACGAATCGCATCAGGAAAAGCGGTCGCTAACGGAATCACTGCGCGAAAAACGGGAACGCGACAAGATGCTGGGATTTACGAGCATCGGAGTGCATAAAGATGATTTCCATTTCTTGCTGGACGAATACCTGATTCGCAAAATCGGTTCGCAAGGCCAGAACAAGACGTATCTGATTGCCTTAAAGCTGGCGCAGTTTAGTATGTTGGTGCGGCAAGGTTCGTCCGTCCCGATTTTACTGTTGGATGATTTATTCGACAAGCTGGATGCCAAACGCGTGCAGCAGATTATCCGATTAGTATCGCAACCCGATTTCGGACAAATATTTATCACAGATACCAACCGGAAATATTTAGATGAAATACTGTCCGGTATGCAACACAATTACAAACTGTTTTATGTAGAGAAAGGACAAATTCATGAATCGGACCCATTCACAACCCATCGGTAAAATACTGGAAGCCTTTTTTGAAGACCATCCGCAGATGGCGGATAAACTGGCCGAAACACGCCTGATCAATTACTGGAACAACGAGCTAAGTCCGGCCGTCAGCCGCTATACGGACAATCTGTTTGTAAAAAACCGGGTATTGTACGTCCGGCTGACATCGGCGGTATTGAAAAATGAACTGATGATGCATCGCGAGCAAATGATTATTAACCTGAACCGGGAAGCCGGACGTAAAGTGATTGATAGTATTGTTTTTTGTTAGGATTTGGATGTGTGAAATACAATATCTAAACGTTAATGAAAAAAATATCCGGATTCTTTGCATTTCCAAAATAAAGTATTACTTTTGTCCCTGAATTAATTATAATACGTAATTCATGAATCGATTTTATTTTGCATATTCTTTCTTCTAT
>JAISYG010000030.1 GCA_031270075.1 Dysgonamonadaceae bacterium | reverse complement strand
AGCTTGCTGTTGAAAATGTATTTCAGTACTTTTTTGTTTAGCTTGTCCACAGGGGAAAAGTCTTTTTGAATATACCCTTCTGTAATCCGGTGGGCGGAAGCGTGGTTCAGGCAGAATCCTACTTGCTCGGTAGAGGCTCCGCACTTGTTTTGGGCGATTGTAGCCCAGGTATGGCGAAGCCAATAAACCGTGATTGACTGAACACCGGCTTTGGTGCAGAGTGATTTCAGGCCTTTGTTGACCGCTGTTAAAAACAGGTCGGAATCGGAATAGCGTTCCGAAAAGCTAAACAGTTTCTTTTTTCCTTCGTATTTTTTGAATAATGGCCATATTTCTTCGTTTACAAGAATTTCCATGTATGCCTTATCCTTTCGTTTCTTTTCGGTTTTTGAACGGTTGTAACAGAGTTTTTGGTTCCTGAATTCAGTCTTTCCTGTATTGTACAGGTCGACCGTATTTATCCCTGCTAAATACAGGACAAGCAACGAAACATCGTGAGCGAGGATTTCGCGCGGAAGTTCCGGGGGGACGCCGAGTATTTTTCGTATTGTTTCAGCATCGGTGGAGCGCTTTTGTGGGGTATCCGAATCCGGTATCCTGATAGCTTTGAACGGCTGGTTGGGAATTTTGATGATGTTCCGGTCATAATCGTTGTATTCCAAACACCCGTCGTTAAATAGTTTTTTGATATGACTCGGATACATGCTTTTGGCTCTTTTGGTTTCGGCAAGTGTTTTTATCCATGTCTGTAATTCTTTGGATGTGATGTTTGAGAAAGAGATGTTTTTCTTGTAATGTTTTTCAAGGGAGTTAAGAGCAGTCGTGTAATTGATTGCCGGTTTTCTTCGGCCGTCAACTCGCATTTGGTCAATCTGCTTTCTTGCAAAATCTGAAAATGATATGTCTGTCTTGTCGCTTATAAGAAATTGTTTGATTTCCCCGACCGTCCAGGCTTCAATGTCGAGATCATTCAATTTCTGCATGTAGGATTTAATTTTTATGTAGCAATTGGTAAGGATTGCGTGGTCGACAATCTCGTCTTTTTTAATCCCGGACTTGTGTATTAACATCGAAGTCTTTATGTAGTCTGCTTTTGAATTGTGGCTAATCCGGATGTAGACTGCGTTGAATTCTTTGTTTTTTGTCCGAACTGCCGGAGTGAGTGTCGCCATAATTTGTAATTTATTTGTAATTTATTTTGACAAATATAGCTAAATTACTTGGATATTTTGACAAAAACGAGGGATAAATTTGTGTTTTTGAGGTCTTATGATGATTATTATGTTTTGGTAATTTGCTTGAAATCAAAGTATTGAGCGGTGTTATTTTTTAGTGACCCCGACAGGACTCAAACCTGTGACCTTCAGAACCGGAATCTGACGTTCTATTCACTAAACTACGGGGCCGTTTTGCGAGCGCAAAGATAGAGTAAATTCTGTAAACCGCCAAATTTTTACCAGCGAATAGGTGTTTGTCCTGTCCGTACTAAATATTCGTTGGTTTTGCTGAACGGTTTGCTGCCGAAAAATCCCCGGTAAACCGATAAGGGAGATGGATGCGCTGATTGAATCACCAGATGTTTGTAAGGATTGATGAAAGCCCCTTTCTTTTGTGCATACGACCCCCAAAGGATAAAGACAACATGTTCTTTCTCTTCTGCTATCTTGTGGATGACGGCGTCGGTAAATGCTTCCCAACCTTTGTTTTGGTGCGAACCTGCGCGGTGAGCCTGAACAGTCAGGGTGGCGTTAAGCAACAAAACGCCTTGTTCTGCCCAACGTTCCAGATTGCCTGAAGTGGGAGGCGTGATGCCCCCATCGTCCTGCAACTCCTTGTATATGTTTTGCAGGGAAGGCGGTAATGGAATGCCGTCGTTGACCGAGAAACACAAGCCGTGCGCCTGTCCGGGTTCGTGATAGGGGTCTTGACCCAAAATCACTACTTTTACCTGATGGAAAGGCGTTTTCTCGAAAGCATTGAAAATCCGGTTGCCTTTCGGGTAAATGGTTTTTGTGGCGTATTCGTCTTTGACGAATTGCACCAGATTGGAAAAATAGGGTTTCTCAAATTCGGAAATTAACTTTTCTTTCCACGATTGTTCGATTTTTACATCCATAATATATAGAATTATATGTTAGTAGCCCCAATTCATAGAATCGTAATAATTGCTACTTTGTGTGTATTTCAAATCCTGCAGGAGGGACGAATTGACTGCAATCGTGAAACTGTAAGACTGATACGGGCCGACCGGGATAACACTGGCCGACATCGACCAACAGTGCATCTGCCGGCTAATCGAAAGTTGTGTAGGCGTGAATTGCTTATTATCGAAATCGTAACCTGTATTGAAAGTAAAATTCCAACCCTTAGTTGGACTGATATTGCCTGAAAGTCCCAGATTCTGAGTAATTTTATAGGGATAAATCCGTTTCTCCTTGTTGAAATTCTGCATGTCGTAGGCAAAACCGAAGGAATAATTTACGTTCAGGTTCCAGGGAATATTGACTAAATAATAACCGTCGTCGTCGTAATTACCATCTTTTTCTTTCGATTTGCGCAACGAGGTGCGAGTCGGTGTGGTCAGATCGCTTTCCGGGCCTACGCCGTCTGCTCCTTCCTCTTGCGAAGGATCTGTGCCCTCGGCGCCGGACGGGTTCGTGTCGCCGCTTCCTTCCGAATCCTTTTTTCCGAACCATTTTTTGAGCGTTTCATTATTCAGCGAAAACGATACGGTCTGCGATGTGCCCCGGAAGCGGCCGATGCTTCCTTTTTTCCACTTCAAACTGTTGATTTGACGGCCATTCTCATCGTATTCGTAGATATCGAATATCCCGCTAAGCGTTAAGGAATAGTTCTTAAACAGTTTCAGGCGGAGCGATGCGTTGAGGTTACTCCATCGCATGGAATCGGCCAGGAAATTGTAGCTTGTGGACAGGCGCAGCTGGTCGATAAGGCTGATTTTGCGGGTCGAATCGGTGCCTGCCATGGGGATTTTCATTTCAATATTATTGTCTATACTGAAATTCAGGGTTCCCGACTGTCCCCGTCCGGGCACGCCCCACATGTTGTGAGCGTAGGGCGAATAAGTAATCGTTTCCATCCGGCCTTCGTTTTCGTAGACGATATCTTTGTAATAGCCATATTTTTTATCGCTGAAATCGGGCGCGCCGGAAAATGAAACACTGGGCGTAAACACGTGCCGGATATCCGTTTTTTCCGTCCATTTACCAAACATCCTCCAGGGTTTGAACATCCCGTAGATTTTGGTTTGGGCGCTTACGCTGGCGCTGTAATTGTAAATCCGGTAAAAACCGGTTACCGTATCTGCCGGGACATCCCGTTTGAGTTGGTAATCGTATTCCCGGTCGATGCGGGTGGTGTACCAGCGTTCTTCGTAATTCATGCTGGGCGTAATCGTAATATTTTTCAGGAAATTGAAAGAGGCCGAAACCGGAATCCGGTGCTGCATGCCGTTTTTCCAGTCGCCTATCAAGTTCTTTTTCATGAATTCGTATTCTTTCGCGTTTTGGATGCTGTTCGATATTACGCCCGTATAACTCATGCGGATATTTTCGTACCATCGCAGGGCGCCTACCCGTTCTTTCCGCTGAAAGGGATAGATTTCGCGCATGGTAATGGTCAGATTAGGCAAGGTTACGCTCAACGAAGTATCGCGTTTCACCTGATTGACGGAGGCGTTGGCGCTGAACGAAAACGCACTGCCGGGTGGGCGGTAATTGTAACTGATGTTCGACGATGCTGTGTTATGGCTGGCCTGTCCGGAATAGAGTGAGTTCAGATCGTTCTGACTGTACGAACTGGTCGAAAAATTCACATTGGCCGAGAAGGTGCCGAAGGGATTGGCGCGTTGGTCTTGAGTATGAGTCCAACTCAATTTGATGTCTTTCGATTTACTGTAATCTTTCTCGTCTTTCTCACCCAGAATGGTTACGCGGTAGCTGGCTTGCAGGTTTCCCGAAAATTTATACAGTTTCTTGTAATTCGATACAGCATCCAAACCCCAGGAACCTCGCGTGAAAATTTCGCCGGTAAGTTTCATATCCATATAATCGCTCATGGCAAAGTAATAGCCGCCGTTTTGCAGGGAAAAGCCCCGCTTCAGTTCGTCGCCGTAGGAAGGCATGATAATTCCCGAAGAATATTCGTTTGTGAGCGGGAAAAAGGCAAACGGAAGGGCAATGGGCAAAGGCACGTCTTCGACCACGAGGTAGGCCGGCCCTACTACTACGTCTTTTCCGGGACGCAGTTTGCCCTTGGTGATATGCAGATAAAAATGCTGATGCTCGTGATCGTCGCATGTCGAATAGCGACCGTCTTTGAGATACAGATCGTCGTTTGCCATTTTCTTGGTCTGTCCGGCCGTCATAAAACCATCGCCTTGCTGGGTGATTACATCGTTGACGTACATCTTTTTGGTGTTGAAATTGTAGCGGGCTTTTTTCATTTCGTATTGCGTTTCGCCTTCCTTGTATACCGGATAGCCAAATTCTTCCCCAATCGAATCAAGGGCGAAAGTGGCGTAAACCACGCTATTATTGGCGTCGACTTCAATGTATTCGCCGGTTAAATCCAGATTTTTGTATTGAACGGAACCTTCGCCGTACATATAAATCTTGTTCTGGCCTTTCATCACCATCACCATCGAGTCTTTGGATGCATAGCGCACCGGGGCATCCACCGCATTGGCGTTTTTGGGAATGGTGTCGGTAACGGTAACGGTTTGGATTGTATCGACCGGTTGAATACTGTGGATGGGTTGAATAGAATCGAGCGCTTGTCCCGATACCATCGGGCAAGTAAGCCAGGTTAATACAAACCAACTCATATGTTTTATATGCTTATTCATAAAACAATTGAATCATTTCGTCCCAGCGGGTTAGAGTGTCTTCACCGTAACGCGCCAGCGATTTTCGTATTTGTTCGACCGTTTTCACCTTATCGGGATGCGATTTGGAATAAAATTTATCGGTAAAACAGATTATTTTTTCTTCCAATGTTTCCGGCAACATATCGCGTGCGGGAAGCGGAAGCCGGTTGCGCAAAATGCTTTCCCGGGTAATTCCGGAACCTGTATGTCGTTCACACACACGTGCATGAAACTCTAAACCTTCATTCCGCAATAGTTCGGCGCCGAGATAACCGTGGCAAATATACGGATATTTTCCGAAGCAATGAATTTCCGGTGCATTCGTTTGGTAAATACCGATATCGTGCAGCAATGCAGCTTCCCGGATAAAATTTTCATCCAACTTCCATTCCGGATGCATCCGGACAATTTCAAGGGCTTTCGTGGCTACCGAAATACTGTGTGTAAGCAAAAGGGTATATAATTCGCTTTCCTCCTCGTAATATCGTTTGATAATGTCTTCCGGCGTCATTTGTTTGCTAAGAAAGTACAAAGGTAAGAAAAATATATTTATCTAACGTTCTCTTTTTATATATACAAAATTCATGCAAAGTCATTGCATTTATTTTGAATTTTGCTTGTATTTTATTTCCAATTTGATTATATTTGCCTCTCCTTACATATAAAAGATAATGAAAAAACCTGTTTATTCAACCATAATATTGGTTTTTGCTTTATTTTCCTGCAATTATTATTCGCAGGATGTAGAAAGAATACTTACAGAAGCGGGTAATCTGCTGGAGAACCATCCCGACAGCGCCTTACTTCTGTTGGAATCTGTGCATTATCCCGGTGAGTTGAGTCAATCGTTATTTGCCGACTATGTCCTGCTTACCACTTGGGCAAAGGATAAGAGCTATAAAAACATTGCCGGAGATACATTGATTTTTCAGGTGAAAGATTATTTTCGTCGAAAGAGAAATTGGGAAAAAGCAACGCTGGCTGCATTTTATGCCGGAAGAGTGTATCAAATGCAATGGAATGATGACAAGGCATTGAATGCCTACTTAACGGCCGAAACGCTTTCCCAACAGATTACGGATGAAAACCAAAAGGGCTTGATACAGTATTTTATCGGCGAGCTATACTATGCTCAACAATTATATCCAAATGCTATTGAGCGATTTAGATTGGCTTATGAGTATTTCTGCCATTCGCCGGACAATTATACACGGAAAATATTTACACTCAACATTATTGGCAATAGTTTTTTCCTTACAAAACAAAAAGAAAGCGCTTTGATTTATTTTGAGAAAGCCTTGAGATTAGCGGAAGATCGTCGGGATTCGAATCAAATAGCGCTGGTCCGGCACAATTTAGGAGTGGCATATTTGGCTAATAATGATATGTATCCGGCAAAAATAGAATTGTTTCAAGCCCTTCGTTTGGTTTCTGATACCGGTTTGCAAATTAAAATACACTTAACTTTGGCCGGACTGTATGAGAAAAGAAACCAAATCGATTCGGCTTTGTATTTTTCGGTTCGTGCAGTTGAACTGTTTGAATTGCAGAAAGACAAAACGGCTTTGGTCAGTGCCTATAAACTTTTGTCGCGTTTAGAAGAAAAAAACGGTAATCTTCAAAATGCCTTGCATTATCATCGACAATATCTTCGCTATTATGATTGGGTGCGGGATGAAAGAGAAAGAATAAATTTATTGGAATTACAAAAAAAATACGATTTTGAATTAATCAAGGGCGAAAACAATCGTTTAGTGATTCAGAGGCAATGGGAATTGTTGTTTTTTTGTTTGTTGCTCCTTGCCAGTTCGTTGATTTCATTTGTCTTTTACCGTATCAATCAACAGAATAAAAATGCTTTGGCTGAAGCCAAGCAGACTACTTACCAATTGAAAGAAATGGTGAATGATGCGGATAGTGCCATTCATGCCTTTATGACAAAACAATTTGATATTGTGAAGAAAATATCGCTGTTAGAAGGGTATTTACGGGAGGAAGAAAAAGAAAAGGGAAAAGAAATCTTGAAAAAGGTGAACAAAATTATCTACGAAAAAGACATTTTCGATTGGGGTGTATTCTACCAAGCCATGAATGAATTGTACAAAGGCTATTTTGATAAAATAAAGGCAGCCTTTCCCCAACTTTCCGAATTGGAATATAAAATCTGTTGCTTGACGAAATCCGGACTGAACAATACAGAAATTGCCATTATCCTGAAATCGAATGTTAATATCATACAGATTCGAAAAACTACCATCCGGAAAAATTTAGCGATTCCCGAATATGGCGATATTGCCAAATTCATGGATACTCTTATCGCCGAATAAATAAAAATCTTTATAGAGTCTTTCAGTAAAAATCATAAGACATTGATTTTTAATTGAGTGTGTTTTGTTTGTGCTAATAAAACCTTTGGTATTGCTTTTTAGTGATTTTTTGTTTTGTTTATCGACTACATTTGCATTGGATTAACAATTTATAAATATAATTTATACAAACATGAAAAAGTTTTTTTTATTTATCAGTGTATGTGGAATGATAGGCAGTGGCTTATTTATTCATTCTGTAGAGTTGGCTTCGGCAATGACAGTCAACAGTGAAATTTTTTCTCACTCCCAAGATGAAGAAACGATGGAATTACACGGTTATTTTGCTATTGGCCGGATGCGATCGATTGTTTCGCCTTTCAGCGTAAGTAAGAACGAGTCGTTTCTTACAGTCCATTATTTGCTTTCGTATAATAATGTTAATGTGGAAGTCCTTGATGCATCCGGACAATGCGTTTACTTTGCAACCGTCAATGCCGTTGCTAACGCTCAATTGCCAATTGACATTAGTAGCTGGAGTGAAGGAAATTACAACCTTTCTTTTACCAATAGTTCGGGTGAATGTATTTACGGTTCATTCGAAATATCCAATTAGCCCATTTACTAAATAAGGTTACTTTTTCCTGGGCTTGCCACCCCGGAATAGTAAGAAAGTCCTTCTTATAATAAAGATAACCTGTAATTCTATAATCATAACGAATAAACGATGAACTTAAAACAAGCAGATGGCACCTTTACAGGTATGAACGGGATTTTTTCAAGTTTTTTACTTGAATTGTTTGCAAAGTTAAATAAATTATCTACCTTTGCACTCGCTTTCAAAAAGCGGAGGCTGATTCACTAGCTCAGCTGGTAGAGCACATCCCTTTTAAGGATGGGGTCCTGGGTTCGAGCCCCAGGTGGATCACTCAATCTGCAGCGTTTTTCTTCAAACGACATTGCTATATTCAATCACTTCTTTTACCTTTGCATCACAACGATATAATGAATACATTTTTGAGCAATCCAAATCAAAAGAGATGCTATGGCTCAACATAACGAATTAGGAAAAGCCGGCGAAATAGCGGCTATCGAATATTTGAAAGCGAAGGCTTACCGGATCCGCCATGTTAATTGGCGCTGGGGACCTTTGGAGTTGGATATTATAGCCGAAACTTCCGACGAACTGGTGTTTGTAGAAGTTAAAACCCGGAGCGGCCATTGGGATTCGCCCGAATATGCGGTGAATCATGCGAAAATCCGGCACATTATTTCTGCCGCCGATTCTTATATCAAGTATTTCAATGTCGATTTACCGGCGCGTTTCGATATTATTTCAATCATTGGCAACGGACAGAATTATGAAATCGAGCATATTGAAGATGCTTTTTATCCACCCATTCATACGTATCGCAGATAAACGATGAATAGGATTCGAGTAAAAACGGCAGATTCCACCAACCGGTTCTTGAAAGAATTGATCGGGAACGGGGTATTGAACGCCTTGGAGGAAGGTACAATGATAACGGCTGAAACACAAACCGCCGGGCGGGGTCAGGAAGGTACGTTTTGGGAAGCGGAACCCGGAAAGAACCTCACTTGCAGCATGGTGCTGTATCCGACTTTCTTGTCTTTCAAACAGCCCTTTTTACTTTCGGAAATCGTAGCCTTAGGGGTAAAGGAAACCTTGGATGCTATTGCCGACAATCTTCAATCTTTCACCATCAAATGGCCCAACGATATTTATTACGAAAACCGAAAGATTGCCGGTATTTTGATAGAAAATGATTGGATGAATCAACAAATCGTCCGGAGCATTGTTGGTATCGGCTTAAATGTTAACCAAGAAGTATTTACGAGCGATGCACCCAATCCGGTTTCCCTGAAACAGTTACTGGGTGTGTCGATTCCTTTGGACGATGTGTTGGAAAAAATGCATCAACAAATCATGCAATGGTATCAAAAGCTGAAAGACGGGCAATTCGAGCGTATTTCTATGGCTTATCACGATGCCTTGTATCGTAGCACCGGTTTTTATCGTTATGAAGATAAACAGGGAGTATTCAATGCGCAAATCCAATCGGTTTCCAGTAACGGATTTCTGCATTTAAGAACAGAAGAAGGAGAAGACCGCCGCTATGCTTTCAAGGAAGTTTCGTTTGTGATGTGAGCCGCTGACTGAACTCGCAACCACAATACTGTTGGTTATAAAATCCGTTTTCTTTCAATAAGCTACGGCGTCTTTCGCTCAATCCGTCTTTACGCCAGTTTTTATTCCAAAACTGAATATCGGGAAATTGGGAAGTTGCCCATTGTCCGGCTTCGGTAATTTGTTCCAAATTTTTCCAACGAGAGGAGGCGAGGGTAGTGGCTATCTCTGTAAATCCTTTTTCGTGCGCTAATTGTGTTGTGGCCCATAAACGCATTTTGAAGCAAGTCAAGCACCGGGCGCCTCTTTCGGGTTGATTTTCCAAGCCTTTTACCATTTGCAACCAAGAAGAATGATCGTAATCACCATCGATAAAATCAATTTGCAGCCGTTCGCTATACCGCAGTAATTCGTTTTTGCGGATTTCATATTCCTTTTGCGGATAGATATTCGGGTTGAAGAAAAATAACGTGGGATGAATACCCTCATTCAGCAACCATTCGATGATGGCTGCTGAACAAGGGGCGCAACAAGTATGAAGTAAAAGCATTTAATTGCTGCGAGTAGAAGTTCCACGGGTAGTGGTTCCTGTATTTTGTTCGGATGAACGTTCCGAAGAACTCGATCGTGAACTTTCCCTGCTCGTATTGCCTGTATTCGAACTTTCGCGAGTGCCGGAATTAGAAGTTCCGCTTGAGGTGCCGGATCTATCGTTAGCCGGCCGTTCGTTAGCCGGAGGTCGCGTAGTAGATGACGGCCGTTCATTGGCCGGAGGCCGCGTAGTAGATGACGGACGTTCATTGGCCGGAGGTCGCGTAGTGGATGACGGCCGTTCGTAATTGGGCGATTGGGAATTATTATCCGGTCGTGTATTGGCCGGTGGTCGCGGACTGCTGGGCGGTCGTTGCGGATTATTCGGCTGCGAAGGTCGTCCGGGTTGTACGCCCACTGGCGGATAATACGGCTTGTTGGGACGGTAATGCGGCGGAAAAACAGGCTTTCCGAAAGGCGGACGATTGTAAGACGGATACATCGGATACCATCCACCGTCGTAAACATAATTGGCCGCTACCAGGTAATCGTTTACAAATTCCAAGGCAAAATATTCGTTGTAGCGATTCCGGTACAATACAATTTCCTCGTAACCGTAAGGCGATCTTCTTGCATCCAAGTAACGGATGGGCGGTCCGATCCAATTTTCTACTTCCCATTTCGACATCCCGATATTCAACCGGTCGTAATTGTCCGTTTGGTAAACGGATTGTGTTATGGAACACGCTGTTAGCAGGCTTATTAAACCAGATAAAATAATCATCTTTTTCATATTCTTTTCCGATATTTCATGTCAAACGCAATAATCTTATCAAAATTAGTTGTTTCTTTGATATAAAACAACATTCCAAATCATTTTGTTGAAAAATATTCATTATTTTTGCATTATTATTTTGGATTGCTTAGCCATAAATGAATGAAGATGAAAGATACAAATCTATTGCAAAACCTGATATCCCTTTTTTATCCACCTTTGTGTATGGGATGTTCGGAGGCCTTAATAACCGGCGAAAAGTTTCTTTGTTCCAACTGTTTTGACGATTTACCGAAAACCAATTATCACTTCTGTAAGGATAATCGGGCGTATGAACAATTGTTAACTCGATTTCCCGTGCAAAAAGCATCGGCATACCTTTATTATACTAAAGATGGATTGGGACAGAAATTAGTTGCTGCAATCAAATATCAGGGAAACAGAGTATTCGGCGAATGGATGGGCGCTTTGATGGCCGGCGATTTAAGGTCTTCCGGTTTTTTCGACGGCATCGATTATTTGGTTCCTGTGCCTTTGCATAAGAAAAAACAATGGGACAGGGGATTTAATCAATCGGAAATCTTAGCCAAAGGCATTTTGTCTGTAACGGGTATTCCCCTGGACAATAGGGTTCTTTACAGGGCTAAAGCCAATGTAAGCCAAACTCGAAAAGGGGTTTTTGAACGTTGGAAAAACACGCAAGACCTTTTTCAAGTGGAAAACACGGTGGTTTTTCAAAACAAACATATACTGTTGGTCGATGATGTTCTAACCACCGGTTCCACTTTGGAAGCTTGCGCTCAGGCGCTTTTGCAGTGCGAAAATGTTCGGATTAGCGTACTTACCCTGGCTATTGCATAAGTGTATAGAAGGCAAAGTTTTTGACACAGTCTTCTACGCTTCTACTTGCTTATGCGCCGGCCACACGGGAATTTTTACGAAAGCCTTCCATTAATCATTGTAGGTAGGCAATCCGGAATACGTTTTGGAATAACGCAACATTTGTTCCGTGTATCCTTCCGTATAAGAAACCTTTATATTGGTGATATTCCCTTCCTTATCTTTAACGACTTCATATACCGGATTCACAAAACCTTTGTAAGGAGCAATTCCCAGTTTATCGTAACGTTCTTTAATCTCCTTATGCAGTTCCAGGTCTATTTTGACGGCGTATGTTTCAATCAACATTTGAGCACTTTTGAAATCGCCTTCCGATCTTATCCGTTGAACTTCGGCTAATAACTCGCCGAATAAAGCGCGTAATTTCACATAATCGTTAATCACGACATAGGTTTTCCCGTTTTCTTTTTTCAATTCCACTACCCGGTCTTCTTGACCGTGGTCGAGTACCCAACGGGCGATCAGGGCACGATTGCGCATGTGCGCTTCTTCAATATCTTTCCCTGTTTCGATGCGGGAAAGTTGTGTCAGTAAACCGTTCATCATGTACTTGTAGTATTGGGCTTTGTAGGCTTCCGGATTATCTAATAAACCCAATTCAAGCATTTTGGGATCGCCTATGTAGTATAGCCCGAACAAATCGGCACGGGATTCTTCGATGGTGGAACTATACACTTTCAGTCCGTCGCGATCGACACCCGGTAATAATTGACCGGAAGCATGGCCGAGGCATTCGTGCAAGTCGGTATGCAGGTTATCGGTTTGCGAACTGTATTTCTTCATTAATTCCTTTTCGGCGGCGCAGCAAACGAATTCGTCGGTGAATCCGCTTCCGGCGGCGGCTTTATCGTAAGCTTCCGTGATGTTGGTAATCGTAACGGATTTGGATCCCACTTCTTTCCGTATCCAATGGGAATTAGGCAAATTGATACCGATGGGCGTAGCAGGGTAGCAATCGCCACCCAAAATGGCTGCAGTAATGGTTTTGAAGGTAATGCCTTTCACTTCTTTTTTCTTGAACTGCGGATCGACCGGCGAATGGTCTTCAAACCATTGAGCGTTTTCGCCAAGGATTTTCGAGAGCGCTTCCGATCGCAAGTCCTTGAAATTGACTAAAGATTCCCAGCTGGCTTTGATGCTCAGAGCGTCGCCGTAAGTTTCGGTAAATCCGTTGATGAAATCCACTAACGAATGCGTGTCGTGTACCCACTCGATGGAATATTCATCGTATTTTTTCAAATCGCCGGTTTTGTAATATTCCACCAACCGGTTGATAACTGTTTTTTGTTGGTCGTTTTCGGCATATTGAGTCGCTTCTTCCAACCAGTAAACGATTTTTGCGATGGCAGCCGAGTACAGACCTCCTACTTTATATACTTCTTCCGTTAATTGTCCGTTCTTTTTCACCAAACGGCTGTTCAATCCGTAGGGAACCGGCGTAGGGTCGTTAGTCTTTTTCAGGGTATTGTAAAACGTTTCCACTTCTTTTTGCGTAACGTCTTCCCCGTAATAATTGTTGGCGGAAGCGACGATAACATCCAAGCGGCTGTCTTGATTTACCTTCTTCGCATACTTGTCGGCATCGAAGAGAACCGGTGTAATTTCCGTCAGAAAGGCGTCCACACTTTGGCCTTCGCGGACAGGAATGAGCGAAGGTTCCAACGATTGGACGGCGTCGGCAAAGAAGGCTTCGGAAAATCCGGGCAGGAACTTTTCTTCGCCGTAATGGTGATGGATGCCGTTGGAAAACCAAACGCGTTTCAGATAGACGACGAATTGCTCGTAATCCGGAGTGGTTTTATCGCCTTGGTAATTTTCGTAAATGGCTTCCAGTGTCCGGCGAATGGCCAGGTTGTAACGGTTGTTTTGGTCGAACAAGATATCGCGGCCGTGCAAAGCGGCTTCCGTCAAGCAATAGACCAATTGCTTTTGATTCAGGGACAGGCTGTCCCAATCGGTTACTTGATAGCGCAAAATGCCGAGGTCGGCAAATTTTTCCACGTTGTAATCGAATGTGGTGGTGTTCTTTTCGCCCGAACAGGCAAAACACAGGAGTGCGGTCATCATCATATAAACTGTCTGTTTCATATTGTGTGTATTTTATCAATTGCAGTGCAAAAATAGTATTTTTTTTTGAATAAACATAGCCCCTTCTTGTTGTGAGGCAAGAAGGGGCTACTGCTTATGGATATCCTTTTTTCAATTAAAAGAAATAACCCAATGTAACTTTCACATTGGCATTCTTCATGTCTTTCACTCCTGTTTCCGATTCTTTGTTAATTTTCAGTAATCCGAGGTCGTAACCTACTCCGATAACATAATTGGAATATTGAAGATTCAAACCCAAAGTTAAACCCGCGTCGAAACGATTGGTTTCACTGTCTTTGCCAAAGAAATCCAAATCTAAACTGTCGTCGCCAAGCACATCTTCACTGCCTACATCCGGAATATTTGTTTCATACGAAAATTTCACTTTACCTGCCAATCCGTAGCCCAAATAGAGGCCGGCTTGCGGATATAAATACAAATCCGTTCCCACATTGAATTTATACAGTACGGTGATAGGTAATTGCAGATAAGACGGATTGGTCTTAGTGATAACGGTGGCATAAAGATCGGCAAGAGATGTTTTTACTTCATGCCTGCTCCCTATCTGGGAGTAATAAAGACCGCTTTCCAAACCGAATTGGGATGTCAGCATGTATTGAGCGACAACACCCAACTGGAATCCGGGCTTGTAAGGAGAGGATGTGGACAGGTTGCCCCCTTCGGAGGAGATCTCAAATTCCGGGAAATTGGAGATGGTAGAAGTATTAAAACCAGCTCTTACACCCCATTTCAACCCTTGAGCATTCACGATTGCTACACTTGCGAGAGCAATACAGATAACTAACACTGTTTTTTTCATTTTTGTTACTTTTTGAAATTAGATAATAATAAAATAATTTTGCACGCAAAGTTAAACATTTATTTTTAGATATATTCTATGTTTATTTTATTTTATTAAATTATGTCCCGTCATCTCTTTGGGTTGTTCCAAACCCAGTATATGCAGAATGCTGGGCGCCACATCGGCTAATTTCCCGTTATCTACATGGGCTTGTTTGTTATCCGAAACAAAAATAAAAGGTACGGGATTCAGTGAATGGGCCGTGTTGGGCGTATTATCGTTGTTCAGAGCGTAATCGGCGTTGCCGTGGTCGGCAATGATGATGGTTTCGTATCCGTTGGCTTTGGCCGCTTCGATGGTGTCTTTCAAACAGGCGTCTACCGCAATAACGGCTTTTTCGATGGCTTCGTAAACGCCCGTATGGCCTACCATATCGCCGTTGGCAAAATTGACCACGATAAAATCGAATTGTTGGGTTTGAATGGCTGCTACCAATTGGTCTTTCACTTCGTAGGCCGACATTTCCGGTTTCAAATCGTAAGTGGCTACTTTGGGCGACGCTACCAGAATGCGTTCTTCGCCCGGATAAGGCGCTTCGCGGCCGCCGTTGAAGAAGAACGTTACATGGGCGTATTTTTCGGTTTCCGCCATGTGTAATTGTTTGAAACCCCGTTCGGAGAGATATTCGCCCAGGGTATTGTCCACATTGTCTTTATCGAACAGGATGTGCATGTTTTTGAAAGTCGGGTCGTAGGGTGTCATCGTGCAATACAGGAGGTTGGGAATGGTGTGCATGCCCTGTTCCGGCATGTCCTGCTGGGTGAGGACGATGGTCAGTTCCTTGGCGCGGTCGTTCCGGAAATTGAAGAAAATCACCACATCCCCTTCTTCGATGACGGATACGGGCTTTCCGTCTTTGACACACACAATGGGTTTGATAAACTCGTCGGTTACCCCCTGGGCATACGATTGTTCCATTGCTTCGACGGGATCTTCGGTAGGCGTTCCAATGCCGTTGACCAACAAATCATAAGCCACTTTGACGCGCTCCCAACGCTTGTCGCGATCCATCGCATAATACCGGCCGACGATGGAAGCGATTTCCCCAGTAGTCTGTTTCAAATGGTTTTCCAGTTCGCGGATAAAGCCGGCGCCGCTTTTGGGATCGGTATCGCGCCCATCCATGAAGCAATGTACGTAGGTTTTCTCTATGCCGTAGATTTTACTGATTTCCGTCAATTTGAATAAATGTTCCAGCGAGCTGTGTACGCCGCCGTTGGAAACCAATCCGAGCAGATGGATTTGTTTCTTATTTTCCCTGGCATACGAACAGGCGCGTTTGATTTCCGGGTTTTCGAGTATGGAATTGCTGCGGGCGGCGATGTTGATTTTCACCAAATCCTGATAGACCACACGTCCGGCGCCGATGTTGAGGTGTCCGACTTCCGAATTTCCCATTTGCCCGTCGGGCAGGCCGACGTTTTCGCCCGATGCCTGTAATTGGGAACCGGGATACGTTTTGAGAAGATAATCCCAATAGGGGGTTGGGGTGCTGGAGATTACATCGCGTTTGGTGTGGTCGCCCAATCCCCATCCATCGAGGATTACCAATAATGCTTTACTTTTTGCCATGATTTGTTTGATTGAATTTTTATGCAAAGGTAACACATATTTATTACATAAATCAAATCAATTGAAGAATGGCAAACAAGTTCCGATCTATTCTGGCAAGTAACACCGAACCGGAACACCTTTCTGACGATTGATGCTGTTGTTCGGGTGAACGATGATACTGCTGAAGAGCATACTTATCGCGTTGCTTACAATGTGCACTGAGCCACTCCAGATGTAGCCATCCATACCCGTATTGTCC
>JAISYG010000009.1 GCA_031270075.1 Dysgonamonadaceae bacterium | reverse complement strand
ACCAGTATTTCCCCCCGGTCGATGCCGATGCCGAACCATTCCGCAATTGATTCGTTCAGCGTGCCCTGCCACCACGATGTCAACGGCTGGTTCTTTAACGAATACATTAGATTTTGCGTAGTAAAAAGGGTAGCAGGCGTGAGGCTGAAAAACGAAACTTGTTGTCCGGGATAACTCTCATAGACATTCGATTTCGATTGAGGAATAAACACGCCGTAATCGGTCAGCAACTGCACTTGAAGCGTTTTTGCATAGTCGCACAACAGTGAGAGATTACCCAGCGTATGGTCTTCGCGTTTTCCGGTGGCGCCCAGAATGGTGATTTCCTTCCATCCGTGTTGCGTGCAGAAGCGGACGGCTTTGGTGAGGTCGTTGGTTTCCTGGTCGGGATTGGGGAAGAGGATGGGATGGAAGCGGTGCTTCAGTTCGTCGGATATACTGTCGAGGTCGCCCACAATGGCATCGGGTTCCCGGCCAAAAGCCAGGAGCTTGGCGGTGGCGCCGTCGCAGCAAATAATGCGGCAAGCGTTTTCCAGGAACAACAACGGGATTTCATGTTCCGGAAAACTGCCGTCGGCCAGTATCACCGTTTTGAAATTTTGCAGCAACGGAATCATTTGTCTTGCACAGCTATTTTTCGCCATTGAATGTATCCTACAACGGAAAAAATGGCATAAACAACATACAGTATCGTACTCGGATACATTCCTTTATAAACATAGAGCGCGATGGTGCAGGGATTGATAAACATCCATAGATACCACGATTCTACAATCTTCCGGGCAGCCATCCAGGCGGCGAGGATGCTAAGCGTAGTAATGAGGTTGTCGAACACAAAGGCAAAGAGCGTTCCCGGGCTTTCCCAGGGCGAAGCGATATCGGTGAACCGGATAAGGATGAAGGCTATGGCAGCGAAAACCATTAGTCCGGTAAGGACGAGCCGTGCGGTAAGCGCTTTCGTGATGAAATGGAAAGGCAGGGTTTCGTTGTTTTTCGTCCGGGCAAACTTCCAGCAGTAAATACCGTAGACGGAAACCGCCACGTTGTAACTACACAAACCGGCAAGCGCGTATAATTGTGCATTAAAATTGATATAAATATAAAATAGTCCGCTGAGGATGCCTACAATCCACATGGTCCATTTCCGCGTTACTTCTAAGTAGAGGAAAAGGAGTGTCAGGAGGGCGCCTGTTACTTCGATACAGTTATCAATTAACCATGCATAAATACAATTCATAGGTCATCATTTGAAATTCTTCGCAAATATATTGTATTTTTGCGGTTCTAAACCCCTTTATATGGTTTTAAATTATATTTGGATTGCATTTTTTATCATCGCCTTTGTTGTCGGCATCTGTAAAGTAGTATTTACGGGCGACTTGGGCATCTTTACCGAAATGATGGACGCGGTCTTTGCTGCGGCGAAGAACGGGTTTGAGATTTCCCTGGGGCTGACGGGCGTCTTGTCGCTTTGGCTGGGATTTATGAAAATAGGCGAGCGGGGTGGGGCCGTCCGCTTTCTTTCCCGCTTGGGGGCGCCGGTGTTTTCCCGCCTCTTTCCCGATATTCCAAAAGGGCATCCCGCCACAGGCTCTATTTTCATGAATATCGCCGCCAATATGCTGAACCTCGATAATGCCGCTACTCCTCTGGGTCTGAAAGCGATGAAGGAATTGCAGGAACTGAATCCGCAGAAAGATACCGCCAGCAACCCGATGATTATGTTTATCGTACTCAACGCTTCCGGCCTGATTATTATTCCCGTTACGCTGATGGTTTACCGCGCACAAATGGGCGCCGCCAATCCTGCCGACATCTTTATGCCTTTGATGATTGCTACTTCGGTTGCTACGCTGGTAGGCGTGCTCTTTATTTGTATCCGTCAGAAGATCCATTTGTGCGATAAGGTGTTGTTGAGCTTTTTCGGGATCCTGATTGCCTTGCTGTCGGGCATTGTCTGGCTGGTCAGTTCCTTTTCGCAGGAACAGGTGGCTGTTTATTCGTCGTTCTTTGCCAATGCATTGTTGTTCGGCATCATCATTGCCTTTCTGATTGCCGGCATCCGTAAGAAAGTGAATGTATACGATGCCTTTATCGAAGGGGCGAAGGAGGGTTTTAAGACGGCCGTAATGATTATTCCCTTCCTGATTGCGATGCTGGTGGCCATTGCCATGTTCCGCGTATCGGGTGCGATGACGTTTCTGACCGACGGCCTGGCCTCGCTGGTTTCGGCCTGCGGCTGGCCTACCGACTGGATCAATGCTCTGCCGACTGCCCTGATGAAACCTTTAAGCGGCAATGCCTCGCGCGGAATGATGCTCGACGCCATGCAGACTTACGGCGCCGATTCGTTCGTCGGACGCTTGTCGAGCATTGTGCAAGGCTCTACCGATACTACGTTCTATATTGTGGCTGTCTACTACGGCGCAGTAGGTGTGAAAAATACCCGCTATACCCTTCCCGGCGCCTTGCTGGCCGATCTGACGGGGGCTGTTGCGGCGGTTTTGGTCTGTTATTTGTTTTTCGGGTGATTGTTGCGGGAAAAACGAAAACCCGCCATCCCCCGCTTTCCGTTAATTGCTTAACGTTATGCAAGCGATGGCGGGTAGTTCACCTTTAGCGCCTTGGTAGTTATAAAAGCAAAAAGCTTATCGCTTCACCACCTTCAATGTTTTACTGCCGGCGCGAACCAGATAAATGCCCTGTGGCCAATGCCCAACCGCAACCGGTTCGTTACCGCTAATTGTTTGCGTCCATACCGTGCGGCCACTGAGGTCGGTTACGATTACCTGTGTTGGAGCGGTGATGCCGTCGATACGGAAGCTTTCCGTAACGGGGTTGGGATAGATGCCAATGCCGCCTTCCGCCACAGGTGATTCGATTGCCGAAGGAATATATTCCGTAATGTTATAGAAATTTTTCCAGACATTTTTCGCTTTATAGGCATTTACGGATGCAGCGGGAACATAAAGCGTGGCGTTTTTAAAAATGACAGTCGCAAACACAGTAGAAGGGATGGTTTGTGGTTCCGGATTCAGATTGGTAACGGAAATCAACTTACTGCAATCGGAAAAAACCAACCCGGCAATACTTGTTACGCTGTTACCAATGGTAACGGAAGTCAAGCTGCTGCAATCGGAAAAAGCCGACCCTCCAATACTTGTTACGCCGTTACCAATGGAAACGGAAGCCAAGCTGCTGCAATCGGAAAAAGCCCACTCTCCAATACTTGCTACGCTACCCGGAATGGAAACGGAAGCCAAGCTGCTACAGTTCTTAAAAGCATAATCTCCAATACTTGTTACGCCGTTACCAATGGTAACGGAAGTCAAGCTGCCGCAATCGCTAAAAGTCCCCACGCTAATACTCGTTACGCCGTTACCAATGGAAACGGAAGCCAAGCTGCTGCAATGGTAAAAAGCATACTTTCCAATACTTGTTACGTTGTTCGGGATGGAAACGGAAGTCAAGCTGCTACAGCCATCAAAAGCATGCTCTTCAATACTTGTTACACCGTTACCAATGGTAATGGAAGCCAAGTTGCTGCAACCGGAAAAAACATAATTTCCAATATTTGTTACGCTTTCAGGGATGGTAACGGAAGGCAAGCTGCTACAACTTCTAAAAGCATTATCTTGAATACTTTTAACCCCATTGCCAATAGAAACGGAAGTCAAATTGCTGTACTCGGAAAAAGCAGCGTAGTAAATATTTGTTACCCCTCCTTCAATCACAACCGACGTAATAGAAGTCCTATAGGAACGCCAGGGAGCACCTTGACTACCTGAAAACTTCATTTCCCCATTACCGCTAATGATTAATGTTCCGCTCGCAAGCGTCCACGTAAGATTATCTCCACACGTTCCGCTTGCATCTTGTGCAAAACCCGTTGCTGTACCCAACAGTAACATCATACTTAAAAATAAACGCATTGTTTTCATAAAAAAATTGTTTAATTAGTTTGTTCTTTATCCTTATTCGTTTCATACCGCCCGATATGGAAGGCATACACATCCACTTCGTGACACCGGAAACCTTCGTTTTTGACGACAGGCTTGCTTGTGTAATTAAATGTAAATGATTATATTCGCGCGCGTGCGCCACGTTTAAATTGTGTGTGTGTGTGTGTGTTTAAGACAATTCCGCAAACCGCCAAATAATTGTCGTTAATAATCTTTAATAGATTGCCGGTTGCATATACGTTCATATTTACACTGCTTTTTAATTAATTAAAACTTTTGCAAAAATATACGAAATAAGTGAGATTACCAAATCAAGCGATACGTTTTTATAATTATCGGCGAAAGGATTGGAAAATGGGGTTGATTGTGGGATGGGCTTGAAAAAATAAAAAAATAATCTTTATATTTGCATTCCGTTTACAAAAATAAGAACAATTGATGATACACAAATTCGATTTCCTCGTTATCGGTTCCGGCATTGCCGGAATGAGTTTTGCCCTGAAAGTAGCTCAAAAGGGTAGGGTAGCGCTGTTGGCCAAAACCAGTCTGGAAGAAGCCAATACGTTTTATGCGCAGGGCGGAATCGCTTCCGTTACCCTTCCCTGGGATGACTTTGAAAAACATGTACAGGATACGCTGATTGCCGGCGACGGTATCTGCGACAAACGGGTAGTGGAAAAAGTAGTTCGCGAAGCCCCGCAACAAATAAAGGAGCTAATCCGCTGGGGCGTCGACTTCGACAAAAACCAAACGGGCGGTTTCGACTTGCACAAAGAGGGCGGACATTCCGAATTCCGTATCCTGCATCACAAAGACAATACGGGACAGGAAA
The DNA here is from genome assembly GCA_031270075.1 of Dysgonamonadaceae bacterium. Lineage (GTDB taxonomy): Bacteria > Bacteroidota > Bacteroidia > Bacteroidales > Azobacteroidaceae > Azobacteroides. The sequence continues at coordinate 7,474 of JAISYG010000009.1, read as the reverse complement.
TACAGGAAAGCCTTATCCGCGCTTTAAAAAATCATCCGGATATTCAGGTGTTCGACCATTATTTTGCCATTGAAATTCTTACGCAGCATCATCTGGGACAAAAAGTTACCAAAGATACGCCGAACATCGAATGTTACGGCGCCTACGTGTTGGACGAAGGCACGAACGAAATACACACCTTCCTGTCGAAAGTTACCATGATTTGTACCGGCGGCATCGGCAATATCTACCAGACGACTACCAACCCGGTGGTGGCTACCGGCGACGGCATCGCGATGGTTTACCGCGCCAAGGGTTTAGTGAAAGACATGGAATTTGTACAGTTCCACCCAACGGCTTTGTACAACCCGATGGAGCGCCCCTCGTTCCTTATTACGGAAGCGTTGCGCGGATACGGCGGCGTTTTGCGCACCCGCGACGGCAAGGAGTTTATGCACTCGTACGACCGGCGCGGCTCGCTGGCTCCACGCGATATTGTCGCCCGCGCCATCGACAGCGAAATGAAAAGCAGCGGAAGCGATTTTGTCTACCTCGATATTACGCATAAAGACCCGGAAGAAACTCAAAAGGAATATCCTACTATTTATGAAAAATGTTTGAGCGAAGGCATCGACATCACCAAACAATACATCCCGGTAGCGCCGGCGGCTCACTATCTTTGCGGAGGCATTGTAGTGGACACCGACGCCCGCACCACCATCAATCGGCTGTATGCTGCCGGCGAATGTTCGCGCAGCGGATTGCATGGAGCCAACCGGCTGGCCTCTAATTCGTTGATAGAAGCCATCGTTTATGCCGACGCTGCTGCCAAACATGCGATGGCGCATCTGAATCAATTCGCCTTCAAAGAAGGGATTCCCGAATGGAACGACAAAGGCACTTCGCTGACCGAAGAGATGGTGCTGATTACGCAAAGCGCCAAGGAAGTGGGGTCGATTATGAGTAATTATGTGGGGATTGTCCGCTCGAACCTCCGGCTGGAACGCGCCCTGGAACGGCTGGAAATCATTTACCGCGAAACGGAAAACCTGTTTGTCCGTTCTACGGTTTCCCGCGATATTTGCGAACTGCGAAACATTGTCAATGTCGGCTATCTGGTGATTAAGCAGGCGATGGAACGGAAAGAGAGCCGTGGGCTGCACTATACGATCGATTATCCGCGGAAAAATGCCGTGGCTGTTTCATGAAACCAACTGAAATACGTTATCAATGGATTGATTACGCTAAATTTGCTTCCATTTTTCTGATAGTATTCTTTCATTCCCCGCCTCCGTTGACCGGTTTTGCGGGCGTCGTGTTGTCGCATTTGAGGCTACCGTCGTTCTTTTTTGTTTCGGGATTGCTGTTTGGTTTTGAACGGCATCCGTCATTTGTCGCATTTCTGCACCATCGCGGCAAACAGTTGCTGAGGCCGTATTTCTGCTTTTTTATCCTTTTTTACGCCTACTGGCTGCTCATCGGGAAAAACATGTCGCCGCCGGAAGAACAGGCAGCGCCTTTTTACCGCCCGCTGCTCGAATATCTTTACGGCCGCCCCGAACTTGTATGTATACCGCTTTGGTTTCTTGCCTGTCTTTTTGTTCTACAGTCTTCGTTTTACCTGTTCCGAAAGTTCAAAAACCGCTGTGTAACAATGATTGTTTTAGTTGCCGTTTCACTCTTGCCGTCATTAATGGATATGTCCCGTTCGCCGTGGATGCTTGAAAAGGTATGCTTCTATATTCCATTTTATGGCTTTGCATCGATCTACAAAAAAGAAATTATCCGGTTGATGGAAGACAAGCGGCGATTTGCTATCGGCGCGGTTCTGCTGGTGTTGTATATTGCCTGCAATCTTGTCTGTTCCGGAGCGGAAAATGAAACGGTCCAATCGGCGCTCCGGCTCGCCGGCAGTTTTGCTGTGATTGTCCCCTTTTTTATCCTGATAAAATTGATGAGCGAAAAGAAACTTCCCGGAATAATAAAATATATCGGCGCAAATACGGTGATAGTGCTTGCCTGCCATACGTATGGGATAACTCTATTAACGCTTGTGGGTCATAATATTCATGTTATCAATACGTTTGTTGCCGAATTTCCATACCTCTCAAAGTTTTTGACGAGCGTTATTGTAATGCTTGCCATGTTACCGCCAATCTACTTTATCAACAGGTATTTGCCGTTTGTTATCGGTAGAGAACGTACCGCAGGTCGTTGACCTGCGGTTATGAAGGTCCTGCCTTGCAGGCAGAAGTTGGTGTGCCGTGCTTGTTGTCTGAATTGAAAATCGGCGGAGCCAAAGACAACATTTTCATAACTGCAAGTCAGCGAATTGCTGAGTTTTAGCGAAGGTTCCTTAATAATTATGCTTCATCGGCTCGAAATAAGCCTGCGGATGCAAACAGGCGGGACAAGCTTTCGGAGCGTTTTTCCCTTTGTGCACATATCCGCAATTACGGCATTGCCATTCGATTTCTTCGTCTTTTTCAAATACCTTTCCTTCCAGCAAATTCGCTAACAATTTACGGTAACGGATTTCGTGCTGCACTTCCACGGTAGCAATCATTTTGAAAGCTGTAGCTACCTGTGGAAATCCTTCTTCGCGAGCTACCTGTTCAAATTCTTTGTAAAGAATATCCCATTCTTCGTGTTCGCCTTCGGCAGCTGCCAACAGGTTCTGAGTGGTAACGCCAATAATTCCGGCAGGATAAGAGGCTGTAATTTCCAACATTCCGCCTTCCAAAAATTTGAAAAACCGTTCGGCATGTTCTTTTTCCTGCTCGGCCGTTTCCAAAAATACACCGGCTATTTGTTCGTAACCTTCTTTCTTTGCAACGCTTGCAAAAAAAGTATAACGGGTTCTTGCTTGACTTTCACCTGCAAACGCTTTCAATAAATTTTGTTCGGTTTGCGTTCCTTTGATACTTTTTTCTGACATAAATCTGTAATTTTAATGGATAATTATTTGATAATTATTTATTATTCGCCTGTATTTGCATGTTGTACAAAACACCTTCCAAATCCAATAACATAACATGATTTTCTCCGGGAGGTTTTTCACTCGGAAAACGCGCCCCAAACTCGGCTTCCCCCAATAAGCGGAAAAGCGTAATAATCAACCACGTATATATAATTCCGTTATAATCGGGTAGCGGCGCTTGCAAAACAGCGCTTGCCGCATTGGTGTGCATATATTCGTCCACCCATAATGTAAGATAATCCAAGTTAAAAATGCGCAAACCCAATGCAACCAGTATTAGAATAAATACAATAATTGTATATGAATCAAGCACAAATGATTTTATCTTTTTCCTTTTCATTATATTTTCTCTTCGAGCACAAATATAAATAAAAAATCCGTATCTTTGCACCTCTTTTTACAAATTTGAATAAAAATGATAGATACTGTCTTTATTTTGAAATTTTTAAAATTTTGTGTAGTTGGTTTGTGCGGAATGTGTATCGATTTCAGCTTTACCTGGCTATTGAAAGAAAAAGCAAAAATAAATTCCTATATCGCTAACTCTTGCGGATTTATTCTGGCGGCAAGTTCTAATTATCTGCTCAATCGTTGGTGGACTTTTTCGAGTAATAATCCTCAAATTGCGCGGGAATATTTTTCTTTTTTTGCTATTTCTTTGCTTGGACTTGGATTGAATAATCTGACTATTTGGATATTATCCGAAAAATATCGTTTGAATTTTTATTTTTCAAAATTAATTGCCATCGGTTTGGTAACGATATGGAACTTCAGTATGAATTTTCTTTTTACATTTGTTTGATAATTGAAAGAGTATGAGTCTTTTTGCTTCCAAAGTAACTATTGATTTCAAACCGAAATTATTTACCACATTTCGGAATTATTCTAAAGAAAAATTCCTGTCCGATTTAATGGCCGGAATTATCGTCGGTATTGTGGCCTTGCCTTTAGCGATTGCTTTTGGCATAGCTTCCGGCGTAAGTCCTGAAAAAGGCTTGATTACCGCTATTATCGGCGGATTTATTGTTTCGTTTTTGGGCGGAAGTTCGGTGCAAATCGGCGGGCCGACCGGCGCTTTTATTATTATCGTTTACGGCATTGTCCAGCAATTTGGATTGGAAGGATTGGCTATTGCCACGGTTCTGGCCGGAGTGATGTTAATCGGAATGGGTTTGCTGCGCTTGGGAACCGTCATCAAATTTATTCCTTATCCGATTATTGTAGGTTTTACCAGTGGAATTGCACTGACTATTTTCACTACCCAAATCAAAGATTTATTCGGACTGTCCATGACGAGTGTTCCGGCCGATTTTATTTCCAAATGGACGGCTTACGGGAAAGCGTTTACAACGACTAATATTTGGTCGGTAATTATCGGAATTTCAAGTATTTTGATTATTATTTATTCTTCCCGGTTGATTAAAAAAATTCCCGGATCGTTAATTGCTATCATTATTCTGACGATTGTAGTTTATTTGCTAAAAAATTTTGCAGGAATTACCGGAATTGAAACTATTGGCGACCGTTTTCAAATCAATGCTTCGTTGCCTGAGCCAACTACAATTGCCATTTCGTTTGAAAGTATCAATCTACTTTTACCTGCAGCATTTACGATTGCCATGCTGGGCGCTATCGAATCGCTTTTATCTGCAACCGTTGCCGATGGGATTACCGGCGACCGGCACCATTCAAATACGGAATTGATTGCACAGGGAGCGGCCAATATAGTTACTCCGTTATTCGGCGGTATTCCGGTTACGGGAGCCATTGCACGCACAATGACCAACATCAATAACGGTGGACGAAATCCAATCGCAGGAATTATTCATGCCGTTGTCCTGCTGTTGATACTGCTGTTTTTAGGCCCTTTAACCAAACATATTCCGATGGCTTGCTTGGCAGGCGTTTTGGTGATTGTATCTTACAATATGAGTGAATGGCGCACTTTCCGCTCTTTATTGAAAAATCCGAAATCGGATGTTACCGTGCTGCTGGTTACTTTCTTCCTAACCGTAATTTTTGATTTGACGATTGCTATTGAAATCGGTATTTTGCTGGCTATGGTACTCTTAGTAAAACGTGTTTCGGAAACTTCCCATGTATCCGTCATTAAAGACGAATTAAATATGGAAACCGATGCGGAAAAAACCGCCGACAACGATAAACTGATTTTACCGAAAGGCGTAGAAGTGTACGAAATCGACGGCCCTTTCTTTTTCGGCATTGCCAACAAGTTTGAAGAAAGTATGCGGATGGCCAATATTGAGAAGCCCAAAATCCGCATCATTCGTATGCGGAAGGTTCCGTTTATGGATTCTACCGGGTTACACAATCTGGAAAGTCTTTATCGCGTGTCGCACAAAGAGAATATTCAATTGGTTTTATCGGGAGTAAACGACAAAATTAAGGCCATGTTGGATAAGTCGGGATTTGCGGATAAAATCGGAAAAGAGAATATTTGCAGTAATATTAATGAGGCTTTGTGGCGGGTAGAGGAGATGATAAAAACTATTTATCACAATCCCAACTTTTCCGACAGTTCCAGCATCCGGTGAATCGGTTTTACTGCTTTCCGGATTACTTCCTCATCGACAAATATTTCGGGCGTTTCATCTTTCAGACAATTATACAGTTTTTCCATTGTATTCAATTTCATAAAATGACATTCGTTGCAGGCACAAGTACTGTCATTCGGCGGAGCCGGAATAAAGATTTTATCCGGATTTTTTTCTTTCATTTCATGTAAAATACCCGATTCGGTAGCTACAATAAATGTCTTAACCGGCGATTGTATCGAATAATTCAACAAAGCGGAAGTAGAACCCACAAAATCGGCTATTTTCAGAATGACCGTCTTGCATTCGGGATGTGCCAAGACCACCGCATCGGGATATGCCTTTTTCAATTCCACTATTTTTTCCAGTGAAAAACGTTCATGTACATGACAAGCGCCATCCCACAAAACCATATTCCGGCCTGTAACGCTATTAATATAATTTCCAAGGTTCTTGTCCGGTCCGAAGATTATCTTCGTTTCAGGCGGAAAACTCTCCACAATTGGACGGGCATTTGTTGAAGTAACCACTACATCGGTCAACGTTTTCACAGCAGCCGTAGTATTCACATATGAAATGACCGTATAATCCGGATACTTATCTATAAATTCCTTGAATTTATCGGCAGGACAACTGTCGGCCAACGAACAGCCGGCATCCCAATCGGGAACAAAAACCCGTTTCTGAGGAGAAAGTATTTTGGCCGTTTCACCCATAAAGTTCACGCCACATAAAACAATTATATCCGCATCGGTTTTAGCCGCCCATTGCGCCAAGGCCAGGCTATCGCCAACAAAATCGGCTATATCCTGAATTGCACTTTCCTGATAGTAATGCGCCAAAAGAATGGCATTCTTTTTCTTTTTCAAATTCAGGATGGCTTGAATCCCGTCCGTTTCAAAATTGTTATTCACCATAGATTATTATATTCTATTTATTTATTTTTAAAATTTAAAAAACTGATGATAATAATAGCCTGTTGAAAAGGCTGATAAAATTTTTCCTGTTTCCTTGTTTTATAAGATATAAACCCGGAAAAAATTTTATACCAAAATTATCAACCTGGTTTTTCTTTTGTAATAACGTTTAAAATAACGCTTTATCTTTTTTTCTTCACCTTTGTTGATAAATTACAAAGTTAAAAACTTTCTTCTAAAATTATGAGCATTCGGGTAAAAAATCGTCGGGATAAATCGTCTGTAATTTCCGGAAATTTTTCATTATGAATTAAAAAAAAGGAGTAAGGGACACATAAAACTCCGTCTATTTTCTTTTTTTATCAAATGTTATAAACAATTGTTTTTGGACTTATTCACCAACTCCTATATCCCGGAAAAAGGCGCAGATTCAAATAACCCATGCCACTTTTCTAAAAAAACCAGTCTTTAGGTGCATCAAAGTTAAGTAATTTTCTTGGTTTTCTGTTCATTTCGGATTGAAAAAGTTTAATATAACTTTGGTCTTTCCCAACGGAGATTTTTTCTTACTTTAGTTGCATTTACTATTTGAACTTACCCCCTGTGAATTCTATCCCTTTACGGGTATAAATTCACCAATAAATTGTATCTTTACGACGATATTTTTTAATGAACGTAATGAAGCAATTAAGCATAAAGAACAGCGCCATTCAGTTTCTTGCTTTTGTGAGCGAGCGTGGCGACGATACCGTTGATATCGCTTTTCAAAACGGCGATTTATGGGCAAGCGAAAAGGTTATGGCTACGCTTTACGGCATCAACCGCAGTGGCATTGCCCGACATATCAAAAACATTTTTGACGACGGCGAATTGGATGAGAACATGGCATGTGCATTTTTTGCACATACCACTCAACACGGCGCGATTGAAGGAAAAACGCAAACGCAAGAGGTTAAATTTTACAATCTTGATATGATCATTTCTGTCGGGTATCGCGTTAATTCGGTACAGGCAATTAACTTTCGCCGGTGGGCAACTTCGGT
>JAISYG010000069.1 GCA_031270075.1 Dysgonamonadaceae bacterium | reverse complement strand
AAAACCCCGCTCGACGAGGGGCGACAGGATTAAAATAACCGCCGGTATTCTTCCCAACGAATATTCGGGTGAAGTAAATTCCGAAATTGTATTGAACGATTTGTTCTTGTTATATCTTTCCAATCACAACCGTACTTTCTTTGCTTTCCCCTTTTTCGATTCATTGTGAAAACGATCCACCGAAGTTACTACGTATTTGTACTTCTCTTTGCCGTTGCCGTAAGGCAATACATACGAAGTGTTACGGGTAATCATTACCATTTTAGACGGGTCGTCCGGATTTGGTTTTTCCTTGTTGCCAAAGCGATAAATGACGTAATATTGCGCTTTTTCCGGATGGCGTGGATCGCCGTTCCGCTTCCAGTGCAATGTATAGCCTTGCGGCGTCCATTCCGCTTTCAGCGACTTCACGTCTTTGGGGCGCTTGGCATGCATGTGCAGATAAGCCGGAATCAAGGCGGGATACCGTTGATAATCGTTTTTGAGGCTGTCGACAATGCCACCGGTATTCCGCAGTAAATCGTATGCCGGCCAAAAGCAGTTGCCGTATATGCCGGGGGTGGTGCGAATCAATTCCATTTTCCGGGCCAGTTGGCCGTTCTTCATCGTGTTGCCGACCGATTGCCCGATATACAGGTGAGCGCCGTAATTATTCTGCGCCCACCATTGGTTCAGGATTTCGTAATCGGCTCGCGGATGACCGATTTCCCAATAGAGCTGTGGAATATTGTAATCGACCCAACCTTTTTCGACCCAGAGTTTGACATCGGCATACAACTCGTCATAGTTTTGCAGGCCGTTGGTGTCGCTGCCCGATCCGTCGGGCGTAGTCTGTTTATTCCGGTAAATGCCGAAAGGACTCACGCCAAAACGCACCCAAGGTTTGGCCAGTACAATGGTTTGTTTAATATCGCGAATCAAATCATTGACATTGTTCCGTCGCCAATCGTTGCGCCGGTCGGAAGAAAAGCCTTGCGAAGCGGCGTATTGCAGGAAACTCCGGTCGTCGGGAAAGTTTTCGCCGACAATGGGATAGGGATAAAAGTAATCGTCCATATGAATAGCGTCCACGTCGTACCGACTGACGATGTCTTTTACCACGCTGCAAATAAACGCCTGGTTTTCCGGCAATCCCGGATCGAAATACAACTGCTTGCCGTATTTTACGAAGCGCTCGGGATGACGATAATAAATATGCGATTCGTGCAGGACATCCGTTTCCATCGAGGTTACGCGGTAGGGATTCAGCCAGGCATGAAATTCCATTCCACGGTCGTGCGCCAATTCAATTACGAAAGCCATCGGATCGAAACCGTCGACCGGCGCTTTGCCTTGCTCGCCGGTCAAGTATTGGCTCCACGGTTCGATTTCGGAATAGTAGAATGCATCGGCAGTTGGACGCACCTGAAAGACAATCGCATTGATATGACAAGCCTGCAAGTGGTCTAACATCGTGATGAAATATTGCTGCATCTCGGTAACGGACATCGCTTTGTACTGATTCTGATGAATAACATGTATCCATGCTCCCCGAAATTCCCGTTTGGGAGTAATCTGGGACATCAACGGCAGCGATAGGAGTAAGAAAAGATAAAATAACTTGTGTTTCATGGGTTTATGCTAATAATTTTACTTTTTTCGTATCTTGAAAACAAATAGCAAACAGTATTCCGATAATCAAAGCGTATCCGGCGAAAATAAACCAACAAATCGGCCAATTCGTTATTTTTTCATGCGTGTGATAGTTGATGACCGCTTCCGCTCCATAATTACCGAGGATAGCTCCTAATCCATTGGTAACCATCATTAACATGCCTTGGGCGCTGGCTCGGAATTTGGCCGGCGTTTCCCTTTCGATAAACAGCGAACCGGAAATATTGAAGAAATCGAATGCCATGCCGTAGATAATCATCGAAAGCGTTAGCCACACCATGCCGCCGGCGGGATTGCCGATGCCGAACAGGCCGAAACGCAATACCCAGGCGCCCAAACTCATCAACATGACGGTTTTGATGCCGAAGCGACGCATAAAAAACGGGATAGTCAGGATGAACAAGGCTTCCGCAATCTGCGAAATCGACAGGAAAATATTGTTGTATTTCACCGCAAACGAATCGGGATAACCGCTCGCAAAGCTTCCGATAAAAAGGCTTCCGTACGAATTGGTGATTTGAAGGCAAACCCCTAATAAGACTGCAAACAAGAAAAATACAGCCATCTTCCGTTCCTTCAACAACACCAGAGCATCCAAACCCAAAACGGAGATGAATGAACTGCCTTTCTGCGCTCGGGTGGGAGGTGAAGGTGGAAGTGTAAAGGCATAAATTCCTAACAACAAAGCCGTTCCACTCGCCATTAATAATTGGTTGGAACTGGTTCCCCAGCCGGCTAAATTGACAATCCACATGGCAACAATAAAACCTACCGTTCCCCAAACGCGAATCGGTGGAAATTCCTTGACGGTATCCAGTTTCTGTTTGTTCATGATGCTGTAACAAACCGAATAACTCAATCCGATGGTCGGCATAAAAAACAGGGCATTGAAGAACATGCACAAATAGAGTTGGTTAAACTCAGTCGCCCGGGAAGCTATGAAAAGGCAACCGGCCCCCAGGAGATGCAGAATACCCAGCAGTTTTTCCGAGTTGATCCACCGGTCGGCGATAATACCGGCTATGGTTGGCATGATAAATGAAGCGACTCCGGCTGTAGCAAACAATGTGCCGATTTTATCGCCCATATCCATGCTGTACATGTAATTCCCGAAGGAAATGAGCCACGAGCCCCAAATGAAAAATTCGAGGAATTGCGTAATCGTTAATCTTAACTTAATGTTCATCTGTTTGATTTATAAAAGTCTGTCATGGTGGTTTTTCACTACGCTACGCCCGCAATGACCAAACTATAGGTTGACTTGGAATTTCGTATTACCATTCAAAAGATAATCCACAATCTGATTGGCGGCGGCGATACCGGCATTGTTGTTCGCTTCAGCCGTTTGCGCTCCCATCTTTTTCGGAGTGGAGAAATAGCGTTTCGGGAATTTCTCCAGCATTTCTTCGTGATTCTTCGGCAGGATATCCGTCAGGTATTTTACATCGGAACGTTCATCCATCCATTTTGCCAATTCGGTTTCGTTGATCACTTCTTTCCGAGCCGTATTGATGAGAACGGCTTTTTTCGGCATTTTGCTCAACAGTGCGTAATTAATCGAATTTTTGGTTTCGTCGGTAGCCGGGATGTGAACGGAAACATATTGGCAGGTAGCATATAATTCTTCTACTGAGGCGAGCGGCCGAACGCCGTCTTTTTCCATTGCTTCGGCCGGACAGTAGGCGTCGTAAGCATAAATTTCCATACCGAAACCTTTGGCAATACGGGCTACATTGCGTCCGACATTTCCATAAGCGTGAATGCCTAATTTTTTGCCCAGCAATTCCGTTCCGGAAGAGCCGTCATAGAAATTCCGGGCGGCATAAACCATTAATCCCAAAGCAAGTTCGGCTACGGCATTGGAATTTTGTCCCGGTGTATTCATCACAACCACTTTCCGGGCGGTGGCCGCATCCAAATCCACATTATCGTAGCCGGCGCCGGCGCGGACAACTATTTTCAGTTTTTTGGCTGCGTCCAACCATTCGGCATCTACCGTATCGCTACGGATAATGATGGCTTCCACCTCTTTTACAGCATCCAGCGCTTGGGCTTTTTCCGTATATTTCTCCAATATGACCGGTTCCATGCCGGATGCTTCGATAACTTCCCGGATGCTTTTTACTGCTTCCGCTGCGAACGGTTTTTCCGTCAAAATTAATACTTTCATATGTTCAATCTTTAATGTGTTTGTTTATGAATTGTACTGCCTCTTGAATATTTTCTTTTATCAGATTCAGTAACAGTGTTTTATTTTCTTTGTCTTCACTGCCTGCATTGTATTTTTCCAGTAAAGGGATTAACCGGTCGGCCGAAATCAATTTCATTAGCGGCAGCATTTTATGCGAAACATTGCGGACCGTTTCCCAATCGTCGGTAGCAAAAGCCTGTTCCAAGGCTTGGTGATTCTTTTGATTGTCGGCTATAAATGACCGGATAATGGATTCTCCCGCTTCCCAATCGTCGCCGGAAAATTCGATAAGTCGTTCAAATCCTTTGATGTTTTTCTGACCTGTCGGAAAAGGGATCTTTTCCTCTCCCGTATAGCGATGAATTGTTTGAATCAACTGGTCGAAAGTAAACGGTTTGATTAAAAAAGCTGAAAATCCTGCTGCTTTATACCGGGCCTGCGATACATACGAATTAGCCGAAAGGCCAATAATAGGAATGGTTTTCGCTCCCTCGAAAGGAGCCATCCGGATGCGTTCTGCCAATTCAAAGCCATTCATATCAGGCATTTGAATATCAGAAAAAATAATATCGAAATGTTTTTCCTGTAATAATTGTAAGGCGTCTAACGAATGGGAACAGGTGTGAGGCTTCATGCCTTCACGCTTGGTGATTCTGGATACCAAGTCGAGTAGAATGGTGTCGTCGTCAATAAAAAGAATATCGATCGGACGTTTTGTAACCGCTTGAGTTTCTGTCGGAGTAAACGGATATAAAGGCAATCGTATGGTGAAAACCGATCCTTTGCCCGGGTTAGAACCGACAGTAATAGATCCTCCGAGTAATTGCGCCGTTTTAATCGCAATATTTAATCCCAGTCCGAAACCTTCAATGCCCGAACTGGTGTAACTCAATCGCTTGAAAGCTTCGAAAATGCGTTGTCGATCATCCTCTTTAATGCCCGGTCCGGTATCTTGTACGGCAATATAAAATTCGGTTTGTGTCGGATTTTCCCGAAGCAACCGGGCGGATAAAACGACCGAACCTTTGGCCGGCGTATATTTAATGGCATTGGAAAGAATATTGTTAATAATCTGCCGGATACGATAGGGATCGCTTACATATTCGGCGTCGTATTCCACTTCGGACAAGAAATCAAATTGTAATTCTTTTTTTTGAGCGTCGGGGACAAAACTTTTGTAAATATCGGATAAAAAGATATGAGGGAAAAATGCCAACGAATCGGGCTTCTGTTCATTGATTTCCAAATAATGGAAATCCAGCAGATTTCGAACTAAATCCAGAATATGGGTAGCCGATTGCTGCATGTTTTCGATATAATAAGCATACTGTGCTGAAGATTTATTTTTAATCATCAATTCCAAATAGCCTAAAATGGAACTGACAGGCGCTTTAATATCGTGTGTAATGGTCAGCATGAGTTGTTCGCGCGAGGCAAGTAATTCTTCCAAATGTTTTTTGGCTGTATTGATTTCCTGATGAAGCCGTTGATTGATAGTAAGAGAACGTAGAATCCACGACATGAAAAAGATGGCTATCAAGATGGACGTTATCGCAATGATAGAGATCCCCAGCGAAGAGCGCCGGATAGCTTCCGCCCGTTCTATTGATAGTCTTAAATTGATGTTGTGTTCATTGGTTTCCAATTCGTGCATGATCAGATTAATTTGGGTGGTAATCCGTTCGTTTATGCCATATAATTCATTTTGTTTCAGCATCAACCGGGCGGTGATAGCTGTATTGCGTCTTTGCGTAGCCAGGTTGATGTCCTGAATCATTTCCACGATGGTGTCTTTAAGAATAGGTAGAACCAATTCGCGCTCAGTACGGGTCACGTAAGAATTGATTTCCCGCAAAGTATCTTGTCCGGAAGCTTTGATGGCAGCCCCGATTCTTCTAAAAATGTTTTTCTTCTCACCAACAATGACATTTGTATCTTGTAATTGTTCTAAAGCGCTATGCAATAAATTGTCCAGGTTATCCAAATCGTGTTGACTTAAGATAGTCATCTGAATCGTTTGTTTCAGTGTATCGGCTTCGAACGATTGGACTAATCGTACCAATTCGGTCGTGTTCTCTTTTTTGTGTAGTAAAAGAATATTCAGACTGTCTAATTGGTCGTTCAATACCGGTTCTTTCGAGATTTGTTTCAGATGAGCAATTTGGGATAACGAAGCGGTCGTCAATGAATCGTATTTTTGATTCAATTGAGGGTCGGTAACAAAGGCGAGCAATCCTACCGTACCTTCTGCATGATACATCGTGGTTAGTGTATTGCTCAGCATTACTAATTCTTTCTGGTGTTGTGAACGGGGAATGGTGCCATCCGTGTAGTTCAACCATTCCGTATAAATCCACACAATACCCACTATGGATAAAGCGACTAATAATACATACCCAATAATGATGATGCTTTTTATTCTATACATATACTATCCGGTAATAAATCTTTCGTAAGGGTATCGGTCGGTGCGACCAATACCATTCGGAAAATTACGTTTCGCAATTCGCGGATATTTCCGGGCCAATGATAGGACTGTAGCATACGAAGTGTTTCTTCGTCAAATCCGATCACTTTTTTATTGATTTCCCTATTGGCTTGGTCCAGAAAATGCCGGGCAAAAAGCATTATATCGTCTTTACATTCTTTTAGTGTAGGAATGTGAATATGAAATTCATTGATCCGGTGATACAAATCCCGGCGGAATCTGCCGGAAGATACAGCCTGCTCCATGTCTTCGTTGGTGGCTACGACAATTCGTACATCCACATCAATTTCTTTGTTGGCACCGACCGGTTTGACTTTCTTTTCCTGCAAAGTCCGGAGTAATTGCATTTGGACGTCGGGCGAAAGATTTCCTATTTCGTCTAAAAATAAAGTGCCTTCATTCGCTTCTTCAAAATAACCTTTTTTATTGTTGATAGCGCCGGTGAAAGAACCCTTGATATGCCCGAAAAAATCACTGGCGGATAATTCCCTGTTCATCACACCGCAATCGACCGGGATAAATGGGGCACGGGCCCGTTTGCTTTTTTCATGAATCATCCGGGCGATATGTTCTTTTCCCACGCCGCTATCTCCTTCGATAAACACGGAAAGAAGGGTAGGAGCGACCAAATCGACATAATCATATACCTTTTTGTATTCTTTTGATCGGCCTTTGATGTATGCATCAGGGTTATTATTCTTGGTTTTAACCTGTTCTTTCGTTGCCTTGGGGGCAGAAGCGGTTTGGATTTTTTTCAGCAGTTCTTCCGGATTCACAGGTTTGGATACATAGTCGTAAGCTCCCGACTTAATTGCATCGACAGCCGTTTGGATATCGGCATAACTTGTCATCATAATAAAGACTATATCAGGATAGGATTGCTTGGCCCATTTAAGAAAAGAGAGGCCGCTATCGTCGGGCAGACGTAAATCGGAAATGACCAAGTCCGGAACGAATTGTTCTAATCCTTTCTTGGCAGCAGATACATTAATAGCCGTTTGGATTTCGTATCCTTTTTTACTCAGCCATGTCTTTAACATTAAGCTTAGTGTTAAATCGTCATCCAAAATTAAAATTTTCATTTGTTGGCGCGTAATAGACAAACTTGTGTAATATTGGATACAAATATACGGATAATTTTGTAAACAAGAAACTCAAATGAGAGCAATTGTTTTTGCAGTGTATTTCAATTATTATGACATTTTGTAAATTATTTTCTAATAAATTTACGTGTATTACATGCCCCATTGTAAATCAAGTAAATCATTGTCCCGGATCCGTTTTTGCAAATCGTTCACATGAGCATCGATGCGGGTGTTCTCAGCAGAAGCATCCGGCAAGCCGGATTTCCGAAGATGCTTTTGTGCGGTAGTCGCCCATTGCAGAGCCGTATCCAATTGATCCATCATTTCGTAGGCTACTGCGAGGTTGGCGGCTATTTTGCCTTTCGCTTCCGCTTGCGATACGTGCGCGTATCTGTCTATCCAAAGGTTGGCAGCATAACTCCAATGGTTTTTCCGGGCAAAACTAAGCGCTTCGGTCATTCGGGATTGCGAACCGGCATAGAGGAAGCGTACTTTTTCAGTCCACGAAGGAATGATGCGTTGGCTCAAGCGTTCGCCGATGGTGTAAGCCATATCGTGGATTGTATATTCGGGAAAATACTTAAAAATATCTATCGTATCGCCTAAGGCTGGTGCAGAGAACGACAGACTGTCGGCAACGGAAAAGGTTGTCAGGGGAGTTTCTTTGTTGTAAAGATAGATGGCACAAGTGGTGATGCTGTTGATGGCGAGTTCCATATAGGAATTCTTCCGCACTTCCTGGTCGAGTTTAATCATCAAGCGGTTGATAGAGATAATGCCGTCGAACCCGTGCGTTTCGAATGTTTCGGTTTTGAAAGCGTCCGAAAGCGGTTCGCTACCCATCCAATTTTTGTCGCTCCGTAACGATACCGGAGAAACCAATACTCGATCGAAGAAAGCGCTTTCTTTGAGATGAGCGGCCAGAGAAGTCGTAGCAATATGGGCCAGAGAATCGAGATTCAACTCCATACCGGTGATTTCGGTTCCCATATACATCCGGTTGATACCCAGATTGCCCGGTTGCGGCGTCGCATTGTTGACTACTAATACATTGACAATGTCGGGCGGCAAAGTGATTTGCGCCGGTTCCTGCACCTCAATTGTAAACTGGTATACGCTGGAACAGGAAGTCAGCAGGAGGATACAGATAAAAAAGAGGCTGTTTTTCATGGGATAAATGAATTATTTGTTTGTTATTCTTTTATAATTTCAAAACGGGCGAATTTCAACAGCAATTGCTTGCTGCCAAAATTATCGAATAGCACCACTGCTTTGGCGTTTTCGTTTTCGCCGGTCAGAGCGGTAATTTTTCCGGCGCCGAAACGTTCATGCCGGATCCGGTAGCCTACTTGCAAAGGACCGATGCTTTGATGCTGAACGGTAACATCCGGTTCGTTTTCTTCCCGCGCAAGTTTTCGCAACGAAGTATACCTTTCCGGCTTCGTTTGGGAATGAGGTGCGGAAAAGGATGGTTGAACCGGAGAATGTCCGAAAGCCGCATCTGCCGGAATGTGTAAGTATTGCCGGTCGATATCTTTCAGGAAACGGCTCGGTACGCAACTCTGCGATTGTCCGTTGCGAAACCGGTTTCTGGCATAAGTCAAAAAAACCGTTTCTTCGGCGCGGGTGAGCGCTACATAAAACAAACGGCGTTCTTCCTCGATGTTCCGCGGATTCTGCATACTGCGTTCGGATGGAAACAGTTGTTCTTCCAACCCCACGATAAACACGTTCTTAAACTCCAAGCCCTTGGCCGAATGAATGGTCATCATTGTTACCCAATCGGCATGGGCGTTTTTGTCCGTATCCTGATCGGTGAGCAGGGAAATTTCGGCCAAAAAGTCGCCTGTACTGATTTCCCGAATACCTTCTTCGCGACGGGAGGAAACAAATGCGTTAAGACTGCTCATCAACTCCTCGACGTTTTGAACGCGACTCAAGCCTTCGGGCGTCCGGTCTTCGTAGAGTTCGCCCAGCAAGCCGGTTTCCTTCACAATTGCACGACCGGTTTCGCAGGCATCTTGGGTCAAAGCGATTTCCGCAAGCCGGTAGATGATTTTCCGAAAACTTTCCAGTTTTTTAGCCGTTCCGCTATTAATATTCAAGTTGTACTTTAACGGGTCGGCAAGGACTTCCCATAAGCCTACATTGTGTGTGGTAGCAGTAGCAACAATCTTGTTAACAGTCGTATCGCCTATGCCACGCGCCGGATAATTGATTACCCGTTTGAGTGCTTCTTCATCGTTGGGATTGACGGTCAGCCGCATATAGGCGATGATATCTTTAATTTCTTTTCGCTGGTAAAAAGACAAACCGCCGTAAATCCGGTACGGGATATTGATTTTGCGTAACGCTTCTTCAAAAATCCGGCTTTGGGCGTTTGTGCGATAGAGAATCACAAAATCCTTGTATTCACAGTGGCGAATCATCCGCATTTCCGCAATGCGGCCGGCCACGATGTATCCTTCTTCCAAATCGGAATAAGCGCAGATAACCGGAATAGCGTCGCCCGGCGATTTCCGGGAATAAATGTGTTTGGGAATTTGTTCTTTATTTTTATCAATCAATGAATTGGCAGCTTTGACAATTATCTGGGTAGAACGGTAATTTTGTTCCAATTTAAATAATTTACTTTCCGGGTAAGTCTTCCGGAAATCAAGGATATTCCCGATATTGGCCCCCCGGAACGAATAAATGCTTTGGGCGTCGTCGCCTACCACGCAAATCGAATGCTGTTCCGTAGTTAATTGCCTTACAATCTCGTGTTGAGCGGAATTCGTATCCTGGTATTCATCCACTAAAATAAAACGGAATTGATTGCGGTAGCGAGCTTTAATTTCCGGATTTTCGTCAAAAAGCAAATACGTATAAAGCAATAAATCGTCGAAATCCATGACGCCGGCGGTTTTACAGCGATTCCGGTAAGTCATATAAATATCGGCAATAGCCGGTTTGTGAGTGAAATTATCGTATTCGATTAATTCTTTGTCTGCCAGATAGCGTTCCGGTGTAATCAGTTCATTTTTTACTTTGGAAATATGCGCTTGAATAGATGCCGGTTTATAGACTTTGTCGTCCAGTTGCTTTTCCTTGATAATAGCCTTCAGCAGGTTTTTGGAATCTTGCGCATCGTAAATGGTGAAATCGGAGCGGAAACCGGTGTGTTCCGCTTCGCGTCGGAGAATGCGGGAAAAGAGGGAGTGGAAAGTGCCCATCCACAAACGGCGGGCGGTATCTTCGTCTGCCATGCGGGCGATGCGCGACTTCATTTCCCGGGCCGCTTTATTGGTAAAAGTCAGCGCGAGAATGTTGTAAGGTGAAATGCCGTTTTGCAGCATCCATGCAATTTTGTAAGTCAGAACGCGCGTCTTGCCCGATCCGGCTCCGGCAATTACCAGACTGGGACCTTCGTTGTAAAGCACCGCTTCCCGTTGGCTTTCGTTCAGTTGTTGAAGAAACGCTTCCACTTAAATCACGGCTGTTACTTCTATTTCCACCAATCCGTTTTTCGGCAACGTTTTGACGGCAACGGCCGAACGTGCCGGATAGGGTTGCGTAAAATGCCTGCCATATACGGTGTTCATGGAAGCAAAATCGGCCATATCGGACAGGAATACGGTTGTTTTAACCACCTGATCCAACGTCAGATTAGCTGCGGCCAACACGGCTTGGATGTTTTTGAAAATCTGTTCGGTTTGTTCCGTTACATCGCCCGGAACAAAATGGCCGGTAGCCGGGTCGATACCCAGTTGCCCGGAAAGAAAAAGGATGTTTCCCGCTTGGATGGCTTGCGAATAGGGCCCGATGGCGGCGGGAGCGTCTGTTGTTGCGATCGATTGTTTCATGAAATAATGATGTTTAATAGATATGCAAAGTTATAAGATAAAAATGAAACGGCACAATAATCCGATAAAAAGGTTGAGAAAAACAGCCGTGTCGACAAGATGATTCTTGTCCGGCAGGTCGCCTGTTTCAAAATCTCCCGCAAACTTCCCGGAAATCGCAGTATTCGCAAGTCTTCGCAATCGTTGTTTGTGTAAATGCGACCGCCGGGTCGAACAATTCGTCGATTTTTTCCAATAACTGTTGTGTAAACTCCTGTTGCAACTCCCGGAAATCTTCGACGGTTTGTTTGTTGCAGCGAATCAGCGGCGAATAGTCTTCTTTGGAAGCCTGCTGGAGGTATAAGAGTTCCGGCACAACCGGGCCGTCGAACGGGGTCTGCTGCAAAAGAGCCGAAGCGTAAACAAAGGTCTGGAAGATGTGCGCAGCCCGGTCGTTCTTTTGCTCGAACAGTTCTTCCATCGATTTACATTCTTTGGCTTTTCCGCCGGTTTTATAATCGAGGATGTAATAGTTCCCGTCTTTCTTTTCCAGGCGGTCGATAATGCCGCCAATAAGCAGGCGGATGTTGCGGTGGTTTAATATAAAATCACTTTTGATGGGATATTCCAGTCCGAGAATCGTGAACGGCGTCCGCCGCTGGTCGAAACGGACAAGCCATTCCAGCATCTTGACAATCACCTGGAAGTTGAGGATCTGTTCGCCGTTGAAATCTTCCTCTGCCACCGGCCGGCCTTTGAAGTATTCTTCTTCAAACGCTTTTAGAACGAATCGCCGGATTTTATGCGGATGTTCCCGGTAGTCTTTTAAGTCTTCCGCCTGCACGGTAAACGAAGCACCGCGCGCCGCATAGCGTTCCCCGATTTCCCGGTAAAGCCCTTCCGCCGCACAATGGAAAATAGAGCCGAAAGCGGAACTGTCCAATTCGTCCTTTAATTCTTCTTTATTGCGCAGTCCCCGGATGTATTCCAGGTAAAATTTGTACGAACAGTTGATATAGGTATTCAAGGCGGTAGGCGACAGGCGGTAAGCGTCGGGACGGGTGTTCAAATCGTATTGATTCCGGAGTGTTTGCAATACCTCCTCCGTTTTCTCGATCCGCACAGGTTCCGGTTGCCAGGGCCGGATACCCGATTGCAGTGAGAAGCGTTCGATTGGGCTGTTCAACGACGAATCAACCAGCAACTGCAACAGGAAACGGCTCATTTCCGCCTTTCCGGTTTGTGTTTTATCCGTATTGTAAACGAGCGTAATCTGTTCCGCCCGCTGGATTAAACGGTAAAAGTAATACGCATAAATCGAATCCTGATGCTCGATGGCGCTCATTCCGAAATGCGTCCGGAGGAATTGGGGAATAAACGTGTTTTCGTTGTTGTTGCCCGGCATAAATCCTTCGTTGACATTCAGCATCAAGAGGTTTTTGAAATCCAGCGCACGGGTTTCCAATACGCCCATAATTTGAAGACCCTTCACCGGTTCGCCGTGGAAAGGAATTTGCACCGTCGATAACAGTTTCCTCAGCAAGCGGGAGAACGTTTGTTTTTCTATCTTCAAATCGCCCGTCGAAAGCAATCCGTACAGGCGGTTTATCACTTGGTAGGCGCGGAAAATAGATTCCTGATACAGTCCATTGTACGTATCCGTCTGTTCCTGTTCGTAATGCCGTCCGACCTGCTGGATTATTTCCAGTAAATAGTTCGTCAGACGAAGCGTATCGGGAGCATACGAAAAGAGGGTGGTGTGGCGCAGATGTATTATTGAGGGATAAAAAAGATGGTTTTCCGTCAATTCCTTTTCCACCTCGCCGGCTTCGGGAAACAAAATGGCGGTGTAAGGATGCCGCAAGACCGGCAAAACGTAACGGTACCCGAACGACCGATCGGATGCGCGGTAGCCCTTCGTTTGCATTTCGACTAATACCTGCAAAAAGGACGCGATAGCTGTCTGCATCATCGGAAATCCCATCGTAATATTCACGTTTTCCACTTTTTCCGGCGGGATGGCGTGCATCACTACCGGCAGAATCGCTTCGTTGCACAGAACAATGGCCGTATCGGGTTGGGTGAACGACGGGTCTTTGTGCAGCGATTCGATCCAGGGAGCAACGACGGCCGATTGTCCGCTTTCCGACGGGGAGGACAGGAACGTGATTTTCTTCGGCATCGTCCGGAAAGTATCGAACAGGCCGGCGTCCAAAGCCGACCCGAACTGCCGGATATTGCGCCGGATGAACCGTCCCGCTTCGGTTGACAGGTAAGAGGCGTCGTAATCCCAATAGAACGAAGCCTTGGGTTGTAAGCGGCGAAACAGATCTTCTTCGCACTTGCTCAGTACATTGAAACCTACAAAAGCGTAATGCCCGGCAGGGAACAGCGCCGCATCGTCCTCCACCACCGACCGCATCAACAGGCCCGGATAGGCGATGTTCTTTTCCTGCAATCGCGCTTTCAGGCCGGCATAGACTTCTCCCAGGATATTCCAGATATTCCAGAACGCCGTTTTCAATGCACTTTCCCCCTGAAACGCCTTGAAATGCCGGTTGATGGCTTCCAGCTGTTCCGGCGACAGATGCGAAAAATCGTCCCGCAAAGCGTCCAGATCCTTCAGGTTGCCGAACAGGGCGCGGACGTCGACCCGGTTTTTATCCACGTCGTCGAAATCGTTGAGCAGGATCTCGCCGAAAAAGAAAAACTCATCCAGCGTTTCGGTCGACGGCGTATCGTGATGCCGGTTATAAACTTCAATATACGTTTCGTACAGTTCGGCAATCAACCGGATGCTGTCGCCTTTCCGCAAGGTGGAAGCACTTTCAAACAAACTTTCGATGGAACGGTATTTCGGCGCCCACAGCGGCGCCTTCGCCTGCCGGTACAGGTACTGATTCAAAAACAGACTCGCGCGCACGCCGGGAAAGACGACCGTTACGCCCGACAAATCCACACCGAAGCGCGTAATCAAATCATCGGCCACCAAACGGAGGAAATCGGAAGGAACAGCTTGCATTGTTTCTTGTGTAAACCGGGCGGTAAAGGTACAAAATATGCGTATATTTTACTAACTTTGCACGGTTTTAACAGCGAAAAGAAGATATGCTACGAATCAAAAGGCTCTATTCATTTGTCTTGGGAACGTTCCTGCCCTTGATGCTGGCTACCTACAGCGTATGTCTTTTTATCCTTTTGATGCAATTTGTATGGCAATACGTCAACGATATGGTCGGCAAAGGCGTTGGATTCCAGGTAATGGGCGAATTGTTTTTCTACGCTTGTATTGCTTTTACGCCCATGGCTTTGCCGCTGGCTATTTTATTGGCTTCGCTGATGACTTTCGGTAATCTGGGCGAACACCTTGAGTTGCTGGCCATGAAAGCCTCCGGTATTTCCCTGCTTCGGATTATGAAACCGCTTATTTGGTTTGTTATTGTAATGGCTGGAATTTCTTTCCTCTTCCAGAACGATATAGCGCCGCGGGCGCGGGCGAAGATGTACACCATTGTCTTGTCGCTCAAATACACATCGTTTGAATTGGATATTCCCGAAGGTGTTTTTTGTAAGGAAATTCCGGGTTATAATGTGTATGTCAGGCACAAGGACAAAGACGGTCTATTGCGCGACCTGATGATTTACGATTATTCCGACGGATTTGAAAATGCGGAAGTTACCGTGGCCGATTCGGGACGGATCAATGCATCGAACGACAAAAAGTACCTGGCTTTGACGCTCCATAACGGCGAATCATTTCGGAATTGGGGCAAGCGCCGATCAAGAGCTATGAACGAAAATATTCCCTATATACGCGAAAGCTTTCGTTTGCGCGATGTCTTGATTTCGTTTGATATGAATTTCACAATGGTCGATGAAGCCATTATGGGAAGTCGCGATATTAACAAAAACATGAGTGAGTTGACCACTTTTATCGACTCTGTCCGGCAAGAACAAGATTCGGTTCAGAAAATAACGGCTACTCCTTTTAAAAACAATATCTACGCTTCGACCTTCCGTACCTATTCGGGATACCGACCGACCACCGTTACCGCACCGGACGATACGTTATTTGCCGCCGGATTTGAAGCTTATTACAACCACCTGCCGCCGGATAAAAAATTGTCGTACTTGCAGCAAGCCAAAAGGCGAACCGAACAAGTCGGATCGGATTATAATTTAACGGTAGATCGTCAATCCTACGCCGAAAAACAATTGTTTTCGCACATGGTCCAGTATTATCAACGGTATGCAATGGCTTTGTCGTGCATCCTGTTCTTTTTTATCGGCGCCCCTTTGGGCGCTATCATCCGGAAAGGCGGATTAGGAATGCCGGCCGTGCTTTCGGTCTTTCTGTATCTTTTGTATTATATCATCGATACTTTCGGAGCCAAAATGGCGAAACAAGCGGTTTGGCCGGTTTGGGAAGGCGTGTGGCTCAGTACGGTGCTATTGGCGGGCATGGGCGTTTTCTTTACATATAAAGCTGTTAACGACAGTACGATGATAGATCCGGATGCATGGAAAGTGTTTATCCAAAAACTGATCGGCAAACGGGAAATCCGCCATTACACACGGAAAGAGGTAATTATGACGCCCCCGGATTATCTTCGCGATATCGAAATGTTGAAAGCGTGGAATGCACAGAGCGAAAACTATCTCAACCAATATAAGAAAACACCTTTTTACGGAAGTTTCTGGAAAAACCGTTTGTCCGACCCGCAATTGAATCGCTTGACGGCCGACTTGGAGAGCACGATCGAAGACCTCCTCAATTCAAACGAAATCATGGTTATCGGAAAACTGATGGATTATCCGGTGATTCGTCCGTTCGATCTACACCTGCTTGCTAAACCGATTATCCGTTTGAGCTGTGCAATCATTTTTCCTGTCGGATGCATTATCTACGGCATGGCTATTTGGATGCAAAAACAAGTGAACAGTGATTTGATTACCGCCCGGAAAGTAAACAAAGGATTGATTGGTGAGTTGGAAAAATTAGTATAATCCCAAGGGTGGACGCGGTAAGCAACGACGCTTGGATGTTCTGTTGCAATGCCCCTTGTCTGTCCATAAAATATTTATTATCTTTGTTCGCTTTTCAAAAAACAATCAAGATGAAAAAGACATTTATTTCCTTATTGCTGGCTGCGACGGTTGCCCTTCCGTCGGAAGCGTGTACCAATTTATTAGTGGGCAAAAAAGCTTCTGTCGATGGCTCTACTCTGGTTACCTATTCGGCCGATTCTTATTCGCATTACGGCGAACTGTATCATTACCCGGCAGCCCGGTACGCACCGGGCGCTATGCGGGATATCTACGATTGGGAAACGGAACAGTACTTAGGCCAAATCCCGCAGACAGCCGAAACCTACAATGTAATCGGCAACATGAACGAACATCAACTCTGTATCGGCGAAACCACTTTCGGCGGCCGCCACGAATTGGAAGATACCACCGGCCTCTTGGATTACGGCAGCCTGATATACATTGCTCTGCAACGATCAAAAACCGCCCGCGAAGCCATCCGGGTAATGACGGAACTGGTGGCGCAATACGGCTATCGCAGCGGCGGCGAATCGTTTTCCATTGTCGATAAAAACGAAGTCTGGATAATGGAAATGACCGGCAAAGGCGTGGGTAACAGGGGCGCCGTTTGGGTGGCCGTCCGCATTCCCGACGATTGCATTGCCGCTCACGCCAACCAATCGCGCATCCATCAGTTCCCGCTGAACGATAAGGAAAACTGCCTCTATTCGGATGATGTTATCACTTTCGCTAAACAAAGGGGCTATTACAACGGCCCGGACAAAGAGTTTAGTTTTTCCAAAGCCTATAATCCCTTAGACTGGGGTGGACTGCGCTTTTGTGAAGCCCGTGTCTGGAGTTTCTACAATCGTTATACCGACCATGCACAGCAATGGCTTCCCTATATTCTGGGCGAAGACCCGAACCCGATGCCTTTGTACGTAAAGCCCAACCGGAAACTAAGCGTAAAGAATGTAATGGATATGATGCGCGACCACTACGAAGGTACCGTTTTCGATCCGACGAAAGATTTGGCGGCCGGCCCCTTTCATTCGCCTTACCGGTTTAACCCTTTGTCGTTTGAAGTCGACGGGAAGAAATACGGCTTTGAACGGCCGATTTCCACGCAACAAACCGGATTTGTGTTTGTGGGACAGATGCGGAATACATTGCCCGACGAAGTTGGCGGCGTTTTCTGGTTTGGTGTAGACGACGCCCGTTTTACCGTCTTTACACCGATGTACGGCTGTATCACGGAAATCCCGGAATCGTACCGCCGCGGCACCGGCGACTTCACGCATTTTTCATGGAAATCTGCTTTCTGGGTACATAACTGGGTGGCCAATATGGCTTACGCCCGTTACGACCAGATGATTGTCGACGCCCAGGCATTGCAAGACCAATTGGAAAACGGCTACCTGGAAGCCCAATCCTCGATCGAGCAACTCGCAACCACCTTGTCCGGCAAAGAAAAAGTCGTGGCTTTTCTGACGGACTACAGCGGAAAGGTTGCACAAACCGCCCTCGACGAATGGAAACACTTAGGCGAATACCTCATCGTTAAATACATGGACGGCGTAGTGAAAAAGGAAGCAAACGGGAAGTTCCTGGATAATCCTTACGGAGGCCCGCTCTATCCCAATCGCCCGAGAATGGATGAAAATTATTTGCGGGAAATTGTAAAACAGACCGGCGACTGGCTGGAAGAAAAAGAAATGAAAGACAAATAAGATGGAAGATTCAGTTTTATTACAACAAGTCCGGACCAAGGCGAATGCCTGGCTGAGCAATGACTATGATGCGGAAACCCGCAACGCAGTGCAGGAGTTGTTAGACAAGGAAGATACGACCGATTTAATCGAATCGTTTTACAAAGATTTGGAATTCGGCACGGGCGGCCTTCGCGGTATCATGGGCGCCGGTTCCAACCGGATGAATATCTACACCGTGGGCGCCGCTACCCAGGGACTGGCCAATTACCTGAAAAAAGAGTTTGCCCATTTGCCGCAAGTCAGCGTAGTGGTCGGACACGATTGCCGGAACAACAGCCGGCTGTTTGCCGAAACCTCGGCCGGAATATTCGCCGCCAACGGCATGAAAGTCTATCTGTTCCCGGATTTGCGGCCAACGCCCGAAATCAGCTACGCCATCCGGAAATTGGGTTGCCAGAGCGGAATATGCATTACCGCTTCGCACAACCCGAAGGAATACAACGGCTACAAGGCTTATTGGGACGACGGTGCGCAGGTAATCGCTCCCCACGACAAAAATATCATTGCGGAAGTCAATCAAATATCTTCCGTAAAGGAAATTCGCTTCAAGGCCTTGCCCGGATGGATTGAAATGCTGGACAAGCAAATCGACGAAGACTATATCTGGGATTTGTTGACGATTTCGCTTTCGCCGGAAGCCATCCGCAAGCACAAGGATATAAAAATCGTATACACGCCGATTCACGGTACAGGCATCACGTTGATTCCTGCGGCTTTGAAGGCTTTGGGTTTTGAAAACATTATCCATGTGCCCGAGCAGGATGTGATCAGCGGGGATTTCCCTACCGTGAAATCACCCAACCCGGAAGAAGCGGCTGCGCTGAAAATGGCCGTCGAAAAGGCCATCGAAACGGGTGCGGATGTAGTGATGGCTTCCGACCCCGACGCCGACCGCATCGGCGCCGCCGTCCGCAACGAACACGGCGAATTTGTCTTGCTCAACGGCAATCAAACGATG
This sequence comes from Dysgonamonadaceae bacterium, assembly GCA_031270075.1. Classification (GTDB taxonomy): domain Bacteria; phylum Bacteroidota; class Bacteroidia; order Bacteroidales; family Azobacteroidaceae; genus Azobacteroides. The sequence continues at coordinate 964 of JAISYG010000069.1, read as the reverse complement.
CTGATTTTCATCTATTACCTGATTACCCGCTGGCGGGAATTGGGCAAACTGTCGGGCAACGAGTACGTAGTGAAAACAATCGTAACCACCGAACTGGTGAAAACCATCGCCAAAAAGAACGGCGTCAAACTGTTTGATTGCTATACCGGTTTCAAATGGATAGCCGATGTGATCCGTCAAAACGAAAACCGCCGGACCTATATCGGCGGCGGCGAAGAAAGCTACGGCTTCCTGGCCGAAGCGTTTGTTCGCGACAAGGATTCGGTTTCGGCCTGCATGTTGCTGGCGGAAATCGCTGCCTGGGCGGCCGATAACGGCCAAACCGTTTACGAACTCTTGCAGGATATTTACGTGGAATACGGTTTCTCGAAAGAAGAAGGCATCTCGGTAGTCAGGGAAGGCAAATCGGGCGCAGAAGAAATCGAAGCCATGATGAAAAATTACCGCGAGCACCCGATGACCGAACTGGCCGGTTCGCGCGTGTTTTTCATCAAAGACTTTGCCAAGCTGACCGGTACGGACATCGCCGAAAACGATCAAGTTACGCTGGATATGCCTACCACGTCCAACGTATTGCAGTACTTTGCCGAAGATGGAACCAAGGTTTCCATCCGTCCCTCGGGAACGGAACCGAAAATCAAGTTCTATATCGAAATTCACAGCAAAGTCGGTTCCCGCGCCGAACTGGTGGCGGCCGATGCAGCGGCGGAAGCAAAAATGGAAGAAGTGCGGAAATCGCTGGGGATATAATCCTTGCAGGATTGGATGGAATAACCCCGTACCGGCTTAACGCCGTGCGGGGTGTTTTCCTGTTTTTCTCACTTTTTTCTGGTTGTTTTTAGATCAGCTTAATATCAATTAGTTAGCAAAAAGTTTTTTGTTTTTTGGGTGTCCCGTGTCGATTTTTTGTAATTTTGCGCTATGTTTATACGCAGAAAACGGAACAGCACAGGCAGCGTGAGCA
>JAISYG010000138.1 GCA_031270075.1 Dysgonamonadaceae bacterium | reverse complement strand
GTGAAGGGCATTAGCGGCAATTTGGCAACTGCTGTGCGAACAGGAATTGTATTGCTCCTGGCGTGGGGCATTGTGCTTTTCAGCGGACAACTCAAAGAAACAAAAGAACTTACGCGGACAAACCTGATTTTTCTTGTGCTTTCGGGAATTGCCACAGGGCTTTCGTGGATATTCTATTTCAAGGCATTGGAAACGGGTAATGTATCGAAAGTTGCCCCGATAGACAAGTTGAGCGTGGTATTTGTACTGATTTTTTCGGTTCTTTTTCTCGGCGAAACAATGGACGTCAAAACCATTATCGGCGCTACACTGATTGCCGCAGGCGCATTGATTTTAGTATTGTAGATTTGATTGGAAAGAATAATCAAGATTAAAATTGTATGGATTATAAACTTTGCTCCCTTTGCGATAAGCCTTTGCGTTCCTTGCGGTTAAATCTTTTTTTACCGCAAAGGGCGCAAAGAGAATGCGCAAAGAACGCAAAATGCAATTGTATAAAATATCAAGCACATTGAAATGGCATAAAAAATAAAGAAAATGAATTTACAGCAAAAAAATCAATTATTGGGCTTATATTATTCTTCTCTTTTACCTGATATAGATATTCTTGATGATTTCAAAACAAAAAATAATATTGAAAATTTTGACGAAATCATTGATGAAATTAAGAACATTGAAATTAGCATTTACGATTATATTTGGGAAAATACAAAGCCTGATAAACAACTTTCGGCAAGTGAAATTGAGGAAAAATTTGACTCATATTGTTTTGAACATTATCAATGGATAGATGAAGCAGGCCTTAAATCTTTAAAATACTGCTTAATGTATATGTGTTGGCACGAAGGAGTATTAAAATAAAACCATAATAATCAAATAAATCACAAAAATCAACGTTCAGATACAATAAATGCGTTCAACAATTTTCAATTGCACAAAATTTATGCACCTGTTTTTAATTTCAATATTGCATCACAAAGAGTATTGCAAAAAACAGGTTTCGAGCGTGAAGCCGTTTTTGAAACAGGCAGCTATAAAAAACGGAGAAATTATTGATTTACATTATTACAATCCGGCGGCAGTTTTATATACAGTTTCCTATTCTGCATGCAGTGCGTGCCGAATTGAACTGGACACATTACCGTTCGTCGATGAACAGCGATTATAAATTGCCCGAATGATATTTAAAACGATTTTTAATAGATAGAAGATAGAATATGAATCATATATAACAACTATATTAAATAATAAATTTAAGATGGAAAAGAAAAACAACTACCCCTTGGAACTCAACACCATGCCCGGATTTGCCGGCTCTTCGGCCTATTACCTGCGTTACGAAGACCCGCACAACGATAAAGCACTGGTTTCCAAAGAGGCCAACGCATATTGGCGCAACGTCGATCTCTATATCGGCGGAACGGAACACGCCACCGGGCACCTGATTTACAGTCGCTTCTGGAACAAATTCCTGTTCGATTCAGGCCTTATAGCCGATGACGAGCCTTTCCGGAAACTGATTAATCAAGGGATGATTCAAGGGCGTAGCAATTTTGTGTATCGCATCAAAAACACCAACACTTTCGTTTCCTTCGGTTTAAAGGGACAATACGATGTAACGCCCATCCACGTAGACGTCAACATCGTTACGAACGATGTGCTGGATACCGAAAAATTCCGGAACTGGAACCCCGAATACCAAACCGCCGAATTTATCCTCGAAGACGGCAAATACATCTGTGGTTGGGCGGTCGAAAAAATGTCGAAATCCATGTTCAATGTGGTCAACCCCGACGATATGGTGGAAAAATTTGGAGCCGACACCCTGCGCCTCTACGAGATGTTCTTAGGCCCCTTGGAACAGTCCAAACCCTGGGATACCAACGGAATCGACGGCGTTTCGCGTTTCCTGCGCAAACTGTGGAACCTGTTTTTCAAGGGCGATGCATTTGCGGTTTCCGGCGAACAGCCCACGGCCGGCGAACTGAAATCCATTCACAAACTCATCAAAAAAGTAAGCTGGGATATCGAAAACTTCTCGTTCAACACCTCGGTAGCCGCTTTCATGATTTGCGTAAACGAACTGACAGCACTTAACTGCAACAAACGCGCTATTCTAAGCGACTTAGTCGTTGTTTTAGCGCCCTTCGCTCCCCATATTGCCGAAGAATTATGGCATCGTTTGGGTAACGAAACCTCCGTTTGCGACGCTCGTTTCCCCGACTTCAACGAAGAATACCTGAAAGAAGATACGGTAAAATACACCGTATCGTTCAATGGCAAAGCCCGCTTTACCTTGGATTTTCCCGCCGGCACCTCCGCCGAGGAAGTCGAAAAAACCGTTTTGGCCAACGAAAATTCGCAAAAATGGACGGAAGGCAAAACGCCGAAAAAAGTAATCGTCGTTCCGAATAAAATTGTGAATGTAGTTATGTAAACTATATCTGTTATCTTTCCGCAGTGGAAAAACTTTTTTTATTTGCACATGCTTGGAAAACCGAGGTTTTTCATCTAATTTTGTATAAATAAATTTTAAATATATTTTCCGAATGAAATCACATCGATTATTAACACTCGTATTCCTCCTGTTTACAGTCGCACTTACACAAGCTGCTAATCCGCTTTGGTTAAGATATCCGTCCCTGTCGCCCGACGGGTTGCAAGTTGCATTTGCCTATAAAGGAGATATTTATATTGTGCCGGTAACCGGCGGCATGGCCAGACAATTAACCATGCACGAAGCACGCGATTACATGCCGGTCTGGTCGCCGGATGGAAAAAGCATCGCCTTTGCCAGCAACCGTTTCGGTAATTTCGATATCTATATTACAAATGTTAACGGCGGAAATGCCGTGCGGCTGACTACTTTTTCGGGCAACGAATCGCCTTACTGTTTTACGCCCGACGGGAAATATATTGTTTTTGGCGCTAAAATTCAGGCTCCAGCCCCAAGCGCCGCCTTCCCCAATAGGACTATGATGGAGTTATATAAGGTACCGATAAACGGCGGACGTCCTGAACAAATCCTGGCTACTCCAGCCGAAAATATCTGTTTCGCCCGCGATGGAAAAAGTTTCGTCTTTCAGGATAAAAAAGGCGGGGAAGACAATTGGCGGAAACATCATACTTCGTCCGTAACCCGCGATATCTGGAAATACGATGTAACGAATAACCGTTATACACCGTTGATTCAGGATACAGGCGAAGATACGTATCCCGTGTTAAGTCCCGATAACGCCACAGTCTATTTTTTGAGCGAGCGATCGGGAAACTACAATGTGCATGCTTTTCCCCTGGATAATCCTTCGCAAGTCCGGCAGATTACGCATTTCAAAACGCATCCGGTACGGTTTCTGTCTATCGCCGGAAACGGCACGCTCTGTTTCGGATACGACGGCGAAATTTATACGATGCCCGTGGGCGGTAAACCGCAAAAACTGAACGCTCAAATCGTGGAAGAAGACCGGACCAATGCTGTGGAAGAAATCAAAACCGGAGCCGTTGCCCAAGCCGTTTCGGCCGACGGCAAACAGATTGCTTCCGTGATGCGCGGCGAAATCTTTGTATCGTCTGTCGATTACAAATACACCAAACGAATCACCGAATCGGCAGCGCAGGATGCGATGCCTTCGTTTGCCCCCGATGGAAAATCGTTGGTTTACGCTTCGGAAAAATCCGGCGTCTGGAGTTTGTATGTGGTTCAATTAGCCCGTCCCGAAGAATCGTATTTCTTTAATGCTACCTTGATAAACGAAGAACCCTTGTTCAAACCCTCCGAAACGGAACGGATGTATCCGAAATATTCACCCGATGGGAAGGAAATCGCTTTTATCGAAGACCGCCACCAATTGATGGTGTATACGATTGCTACGAAAAAAGTCCGTCCAGTTACCGACGGATCGGGACACCCCAATTCGTCGGGGTCGGTGGATTATGAATGGTCGCCCGACAGCCAATGGTTTACCTTGGCTTATGTTCCCAACAGACACGAACCTTATTCCGATATTGGTTTGGTAAGTGCGCAAGGCGGAACGGTAACCAATCTCACCAATAGCGGTTACACCGATGCCAATCCCCGTTGGGTGTTGAACGGCAATGCCATTTTATTCCAATCCGAACGCTATGGAATGCGTAACCATGCTTCATGGGGTTCACTGAATGATGCGATGATTGTTTTTATGAATCAAAAAGCTTACGATAAATTCCGTTTGAGCGACGATGATTATCAATTATTACAGGAAGAAGAAAAGGCCAATAAGAAGAAAGAAGCCAAAGCTGATTCGACCCGGAAATCGGAGAATATTGTGGTTGAGTTGGCAAATATTGAAGAACGCCTCCTGCGCCTTACACCCAATTCATCCAACCTTGGAGATGCAGTATTGACCAACGAAGGCGATAAATTGTATTATCAGGCTGCGTTTGAAAAGGGTTACGATTTGTGGTCCATCAATACCCGCACCAAGGAAACCAAATTGGAAATCAAAGATGCCGGACGGGCGCCATTGATATTGGACAAGGAAGGGAAAGAGTTATTCCTGTTGGGACGGACTCCGCAGAAAATCACTTTGGCCGGCGGTAAAAAGAAAATGATTACGATTTCCGCCCGGATAGATTTGGATTTGGCGGCCGAACGCGAATATATGTTCAATCATGTATGGACACAAGAGTTGAAACGTTTCTATACGACTTCGATGCACGGAATGGATTGGAACGGATTGAAGAAAACTTATGCTAAATTTTTACCGCATATTAATAACAATTACGATTTTGCCGAACTGTTGAGCGAACTCCTGGGCGAACTCAACACCTCGCACACCGGCGGCCGCTACTCGCACCGGGCGGATAATCCCGATGTTACAGCCGCGTTGGGATTGCTTTTCTCGTGGACTTACGGTGGAGACGGTTTGCTGATTGACGAAGTCCTCGAAAAAGGGCCTTTCGACAAGGCGGACAGCAAAGTCAAAGCCGGATATATCATTGAAGCCATCAACGGTGAAAAAATCAAGGCGGGACAAGATTATTTCCCCTTATTGAATAAAATTGCCGATCAGCCGACATTGTTATCGTTCTACAATCCCTCCAACAAAGAGCGTTGGGAAGAAGTGATGAAACCCATTACGCAGGCCGAACAAACGAGATTACTCTACCGGCGATGGGTGAAATTGCGGGAGGCCGATGTCGAACGTCTTTCCGATGGACGGTTAGGGTACGTACATATCGAAAGCATGGGTGACCCCAGTTTCCGTTCGATATATTCCGATATCCTGGGAAAATTCAACAACAAGGAAGGGATTGTCATTGATACCCGTTTCAACGGTGGCGGTCGTTTGCACGAAGATTTGGAAATCCTGTTCAGCGGACAGAAGTATTTCACACAAGTTATCCGGGGAGTTGAAACCTGCGACATGCCCAGCCGGCGTTGGAATAAGCCTTCTATCATGGTAATCGGCGAAGCCAATTATTCCAATGCACATGGTTCGCCTTGGGTATATCGGCACACGAATATCGGTAAATTAGTGGGCATGCCGGTTCCGGGAACGATGACCAGCGTTTCGTGGGAAACCTTGCAAGACCCGACACTCGTATTCGGCATACCCATTGTCGGTTATCGCTTGTCCGACGGTAGTTATCTCGAAAATCAACAATTGGAACCGGATGTCAAAGTGGCTAACGAACCGGCGCAATTGGCAGCAGGGGAAGACCGGCAGTTGGCGGCGGCAGTTAAAGAATTGTTGAAGGAATTGTAAATGTGAAATAAGTCATGCAATGGTTCAGACAATTTTCAATTGTTTGTCCGAATATTTTAGTATCAAATTTGCAGTAACGAAAAGTAAGCGTCGTCAAAAAAATAATATAATGTTCACCAACACAACCATTATTATTATCAACGCCATCAGCATCCTGTTTTTAGGGATGATTCTGGGGGCGACGTTAAATTCTCTACTATCGCGAAAAAGCATTTTTATAAGGCGGGCGACATAAAAGCCCTGATGGAAAGGTTAAAAAGCTACCAGAGGAACCGTTTTTGAAAAAGCACGTAAAATCACAGGACAGGAGTCACACCAGTTTCCTGTCCAGCGCAATCCGTGTCAGTTCGACCGTGCTGTGTACACCCAACTTGATTTGCAGGTTTTTACGGTAACTGCGGATGGTTTCATAGCCGAGATTCATCTTTTCGGCTATTTCCTTGCTGGTATGACCGGCGGCAAGCAGTTTCAGCAGTTCGCGTTCCTGCCTCGTGAGTATGACCTGTTGGTCCCGCGCTTTTTTCAGCAGCATATCGGCTTCCCCACACAGGAACCGCTTGCCGGAGGCTACCGCGCGGACGCCTTCGAGGATTTCTTCCGGCAGGGAGTTTTTCAGGATATAACCCGACGCGCCGTTGTTCAGCGTATGCGAAATAACTGTGTATTCGGCATAACTGGTCAACATCAGGATGTTCATTGCCGGATACTTCGCCTTGAGTTCGGGACACAAATCCATGCCACTGCCGTCGGGCAAGCCCACGTCAAGCATCAGCACGTCCGGCTGCCCGGCTTCCAGCATTTCATGGCATCCGGCTACCGTGCCGGCTTTTCCAGTCAATACGGCAAAACCCGATCCGGCAATGATTTTTTCCATGCCGTCGAGAACAATGTAGTGGTCGTCCACTATCGCCACCTTGACCGGTTGGGAGTTATTGTTTGCTTCCATTGCTTACTGCGCATTATGTACATTTTCAACTTTCAACGGAAATTCAATGTTGGTTTCCGTGCCCTCGCCCGCTTTGGAATTGATATTCATAATACCGCCGAACGAGGCTACGCGGGTACGGATATTCGACAGCCCCATGCCTGCGGCGGCAGTTTCAGGGTCGAAGCCGTTGCCGTCGTCCTGTACGGTAAAGGCGATACGCCTGGGTTCCTGGATGACCTGGACGAAGATGTGCGACGCGCCGGAATGTTTCAGCGCATTGCTTATCAATTCGTGGATGATGCGGTAAACCACTTCTTCCAGTTTCGCGTCGAACCTCGATTCGTCGCCGTACCATACGAACTGTATGGACGGAAGCGTATCGCAAAAGTCGCTTATCGCCGGTTTCAGCCCGAAGCGAGAAAGCGCGTCGGGCATCAGGTGGTGGGCTACGCGGCGCATCTCGTTCATCGAATCGTCCAAAAGGCTTACCGTTTTACCGTAACATTCCTGCTCATCTTTTCCAAGCAGGGATATTTGCTTTATTCCAAGCAGGTTGTATTTGGCTGCGGCAAGTATGCTTCCCAGGCTGTCGTGCAGGTCGCGGGCGAGGCGGATGCGTTCCTGTACTTCGCCGTCGAGAACGGCTTGCGTGGCTATCAATTGCTTTTCCTGTTCCAACTGTTTTACCTGCTGTTCTGCCAATTCTTTTTGCTTTTCGGCAAGCCGTTGCTTCTGCATCGTCCACCGCCAGAGGAAAAAGAACGCCGCCAGCGCCAGAAGCAATACCGCGCCTCCGGCAACGCTTAACCAAACCATCAGCCGTTTTTCTTCCTGCAATGTGGTAATCTGCATTTCTTTCTTTTCGGTTTCGTATTTTATGTTCAATTCTTCGGTGACAAGCAAAACAGCGTCATTTGTCATCACTTTATCAATCGAATCGCAAGCGGCATCAAGGCGTTGGACGACGGCTAAATCGCCATTAACGAGCGCCAAGTCTTTTATGAGTGACAGCGCACGGCGTTCTGTGAGCAATATTTTGTTTCTGCGGGCAATTTCCAGTGCTTCGGCGGCAAGTTTTTCTGCTTCTCTGTAATTCTTTTCGCGCAATGCAATTAATCCCAGTCCAATTTTTGCGGTGCAAATGGCATCGTCTGCTTCTAATCTTGTAAAAATCGGCAATGCTTTTTGAAAATTGGCTTTGGATTTTGTCCAATGCTCCCGCTGCAAATACATATCGCCCATATTCAGATAACCCAGACCTTCGATGTATTCATTCGGGTCGGTTTTCAGCAAATCGAACAACGCTTTGTAATACGCTTCCGCCTTGTCGTACCGACGTGGAGCGGCATAAATTGTGGTTATTGCCATATTCAACAGCGTAAATTTTTCGCTTGGCGTCCCTTTGGTAAATTCAAGGGCTTTTTCGCCCATAGCAATGGCGTCGTTTATTTTATCCATTTCCAAATAAACGTTTTGCATACTGTTGTAAATCATACCCATCCGGCGGTGTTTTCCGTTTTTTTCATAATAAGGCAAAGCGGCAAAATAGTGTTGCAAAGCCGTTTGATAAAAACCTTTTTCCGCACAGGCGTTGCCCAGTTTATAATTGAGCAATGCCGTTCCTTCTTCGTCATTAAGTTCTTTGCTGATGCTCAATGCCTGCGACAGGTAAAAATTAACACTGTCGAGTTCACCCTCGTCCTCGTAAAAATTGCCAATGTCAATAAGCCGCTGCATAATGGCGGTGTCCGCTTTCGCGACGAGAAGCAGTCGCTGCAGGCTGTCCACGCGGGAAGTCTGCGCAAATGCCGTCCCGCAACCGGGAAACAGTAACAATTTTATTATTGCCGCTATGAAACTTATTGATTTACAGTAACATAAATAGGGGGGGGGTAAAATCGCCCTTCATAAAAAGGCGCCGGAGCGTTGCCGCTGTTGTGGATGCTGCTGTGAATATTCTGCCTGACAGTTTCATATCTTATGTATAATTTTTTTAACGTCCTGATTTCATGCTGCAAAGGTAACGCATTTCACCGGTTTTGCCATACCCTCATTTGAGGGTTTTTACGCCCGGAATGAAAAAAAACCCTCAAATGAGGGTAGTACAGCAATTTTTCGTTCCCGAACTTTGCAGCGTGAAACTCAATTGAGAGTTAAAAGATAAATAATATGTATAATATAAATCCGAAAAGAGAAATGAAAAATTTCAGAATCAATTTGAGGAAAGTGGCAACAGCGTTTGCCTGCCTCGCAGCAGCAACAGTGATGTCGGGTTGCGAAGAAGAACCCAACGCCGGCGCCCTCGCCTTTGCCGAATTTACGTTCGCCAACCAGCGCGGAACGTCCGACATCGACGCTAAAAAGCGCACCGTGAAAGCTATAGCCGAGTGCAGGACAAATCTTGCCTCGATTGCGCCGGTGTTTGAACTCTCGCCCGAAGGCGCAACCGCCACCGTTGGCGGCAAAGTGCAGGAATCGGGCAAGACCGCTCACAACTTTGCCGAGCCGGTTGTTTACACCCTCACAACACCCGACGGCGCTACTGCCGAATGGACAGTAACAATCACGCTGCCAGACGACTGCCCGCAAACAAAAATCAAAAGCGGAACAATTATCTATGACAATGTTCCCGATGGTGACAGGTTGTATTATTGTTTCGATGAATATTCCGAACAGCAACGGCTTTATGTAGTCGGCGCCGACGGTGACTGGGCGATTTATATTTCAGACGAAATCAATGGACTTTTTACCGTCTATACACCAGGTGAATTAGGTTGGATCGATGTACCTGCCTCATCTGCTGGCGTGGGTATGGGGCAGTTTTCGGTAGAGCAATATGCTGCTTCTCTCGCTGTCTGGGAGATGGTGCCGGGGGCAACAAAAACGACAGCAACGGTTGCCGGACAAACTTGCACCGTGTACAAAATGAACGGATTAGAGTTGTTTGCTGCGTGGCGCAATGACAAATTACTGTTTGTGAAAGGTGAAGAAGGCGAAGGTTTGATAGCCAAATCAGCCCGCGAAGATTGCCCCGCTCACGCATTTGAAAAAGTAATTGATATTGATTGGGAATAGCAGATAAATTTTTAGAAACAATTCACTATCGGACTTGGACTTCAAAAACACATGACCCAAAAGGATTGGGAGGATGCAATGAAACAGGCTGAAAAGGTTTTGAAGAAATAGACAATGAGTTTAATAAATTAAAAAGCAAATACAATGGCAACAGTAAAGAAAATTTTTGAATGGCTGTTCTACCTGATAGAGAACACGCTGACAGCGGACACGACCGACAAAATAGCCAAGGTCAATTTTAAAATAAGGAACGCGGTAATCATATTTGCCTGCCTTACAGTAACAATGTCAGCCTGCGGGCAGACGGGGGGAAACAAACAGCAGTCATCCGCCGACACCACGCAGGTAAAGGTACAGACGCCGCAGGATGCGCAAAAGGCGCTTGCACAGCTCGGTCAGGACTTTCAGACGGGAAAAATCACGCGGGAGCAGTACGAACGAAAAATGAAGGAAATCATAGCCGCGCAGAGGAACAACTCCAACTACCGGGCGCCTGCCAACCAAATGTCGCCGGAGGAAATCCAAAGGGGAATCAGCGAAGGGCAGGCGGCAGTTGACGAAACCATGAAGGCGTATGACGAACAGTCGGGCAATATGAGCTGGCCCCCGCAGGATGCTTTCAAGCGTTTCGGCTACTACGTTCCGCAACCCGAACTCGACGCTCCGGACGGCCTGCGCATCCGCTGGGAGCTGAAACAGGGAAAGGGCGAAGACGGGCAACCGTCCGAAAGTCTTCACATCGAAATACGGAAGAAATACGACCCTGCAAAGCTGGACGATAACCCCGAAAAGGCAAACAGGCAGGTAGCCTTCTCCGATGCTGAAGCATCGGCGGTCGCGAAGTTTGTGCAGTCGTGCGGCGCGGGAAGGTGCGGGGAAGGCGGGGTCAGTCCCCGGGATTGTAATTATTTCCGGAAGCCCGACCCGCAACGCGCACATGTGCAAGAGTGGCAGTATTTTATTGCAACAGAGGTCATTGGCGGCGGCGGAACGATAAAAATCAACATCAATACATACGCCAATGCGCGTGCCCAATGATTGATATTTTTAATTGATAAACAAAATGACAAAAGTAAAATCCATAAAAAAAAGTAAAATGAAACAGATTAATTTCAAACTAATGGCTGTCCTTGCGACAGTATTCATGGCGGGTTTCGCCTCGTGCGGCGATGGCGGCGAGCCGGAAGAAGTTACAGACAACGTAACCGTAACAATTACCAACCTTCCCAACGAAACAAACGGGATGGGC
>JAISYG010000047.1 GCA_031270075.1 Dysgonamonadaceae bacterium | reverse complement strand
GGAACGGCAACAGGAACAATTTACCCATAAAGATGTGGGCGATTTATTTCCGGAATACTACGTCCTTCGTGTCGATGAATTTAATAAGAAAGCGATAACTCCCTTAGATGAATGGATCTCTTTCCTGAAAACAGGGGAAATTCCCGCGAATGCCCAAGCCAAAGGATTACCGGAAGCCCGCGAGCGTTTACAGAAAGACCGTATGTCCTCCTCGGAACGCATGGCATACGACGCCCACGTGGAGGCGTTACGATACCAAAAAAGCGTAATAAGAACCTCATTGATAGAGGGACGAGCGGAAGGTTTGGCCGAAGGACGAACGGAAGGACGAGCGGAAGGACGAGCGGAAGGACGAGCCGAAGGACGAGCCGAAGGCGAAGCCATCGGATTGGAAAAAGGAAAAACGGAAGTCGTAATAGCCAGCGGCAAAGCCGGCCTATCTATCGAAACGATTGCCGGTATTACCGGATTAACTACGGACAAAGTTTCTGAAATTCTTGAACAACACGCATAGTAGGTGCGTGAGGTATCACGTCAGGTGGGGAAAACCATATCAATCATTCAACCATAATCCGGCAAGAGAGCGTATTCCCTTCATTGTCGACAACCGTAACAGAATGATTACCGGCCACTAAATCGACGGACAAAGAATGAAAATCCGTAGTAGCATCCACATATTCATTATCAATGTGCCAAAAAACCGTAGCATTCCGGTGGTTGTGCGCCAGTTCAAAAGTGATTTTACCGGGTGATCCGTCCAATTGTTTAGGTAACTTCACGCGCGTGGGACCTTGTGGATAAATGAATTGCATGGCTTGGGAATCCTCTTCCCCGCATCCCTGTTTGAAGGGCGGAAGCAGTTGGTATTCGGGATGATGCTGTTTGTAGTACCACGCCCAGGCCGGCGGAAGTACAAACCAGGCAGCAGGCAAGGTTGCTTCGGTTCCGGCGCAGTTTTCATAGACCCGGAACCGTTCGTCCGGCGTAAGATTTACCCGGATATGATAGGGGCACACTTCGGTTTGTAATCCTTTGAAACATATTAAAACCGTATCAATATCTTCACAAAAACGACCTTTCAGATGACCGGATCGGCGGCAAACTTCCGCTTCTACGAAAACGCCGGGTGGCCTCTCGAACCAGGAAACGGTCGGCAGGCGGTCGAAAATATCAAAAAGTACGGGGCCGGCTGTACGGGCGCCGGTGAGGTTGGGCTTGCCTTCTCCGGAACTGTTGCCGACCCAAACGCCCACAGCATATTTGGGTGTAACACCTACAGCCCATGCATCGCGAAAACCATGACTTGTACCGGTTTTCCAGGCAATGGTTTGCATGCTAGGAATCGTTCGCAGGTCGATTTCTTCCGGACGATTGACTTCTTTGAGCGCTTCAAAGACTTGCCATGCGGCGGCAGGATCAAAAGTGTTTTCCAAACCGAGTAAAGAGCGTGCCAGACCGGCGTAAGCGCAGGTAACTTGACTTAATTGCGCTTCAGCGCCTCCCAAGATAAGTGATAAGCCATAATGAGAAGCAGGACTGTGCAGGGCGGCTATGCGATGCTGTTTCAGGAAATCGTAGAACTTGGGAACGCTATACTGCCGCAACAGATTTACTAACGGTACATTGAGCGAACGGGCAACGGCTTCCGATGCAGGAACAGCGCCTTCGTATTGTCGATTGAAATTCTGCGGTGTAAATCCATTGATATTAACCGGAATATCGGGCAAAAGCGTTCGAGGTAAAATTTCGCCCTCTTGCAGGGCAATATAATACAAAAACGGCTTTAAAATACTTCCCGTACTTCGTTCTGCACGGATAATATCCACTTGGTTACCGGAGTTGTTTTCGCCAAAACAGATGTTACCGCAATAAACCAGTATCTCGTTGGTTGTTACATCAAGCACACAGGCGGCTATGTTGTGAATATCCTGTTGCTTAAATTCATTGTGCCACTGTTCGAGTAAATCTTCTATACGGATTTGCAGGTTTTTGTCGATAGAAGAAGTGATTTGTTCTCCCCGGTGGGTTTGATGATAACGGGCAACCCAATGCGGCGCTATTTGCGGCAAAGGAACCGGTTCGCCGGGTAAATCCTCGCTCAAAGCAAGGTCGTAAGTCATTTCGTCGATGATTTCCCGGTCGAACAGCTGTTTCAGCAGACGATTGCGTTTTCCCAACAATAGCGGCCGGTTTTTGGAAAGGTGGAGTATAGCGGGCGCGTTGGGAAGCACGGCCAAGGTAGCCGTTTCTGCCCACGATAATTGTCCGGCCGGATGACCGAAATAGCGCCAGGCCGCCGCATCCAGTCCCACTACATTTCCACCGAAAGGGGCGTGGGAAGCGTACAACGCCAGTATTTTATTTTTGGAGTATCGAAATTCCAGGCGGGTAGCCCAAAGCATTTCGATGCATTTTTCCCCTATCGTCCGGTTTTTATTGCGTGCCAAGCGGATAACCTGCATGGTGAGAGTGCTTCCTCCGCTGACTATCCGCTGTTTTTTCATATTTTGTACCAAAGCGCGGCCGATAGCCAGGGGATTGACGCCCCAATGATAACGGTAATACCGGTCTTCAAATTCTGTGATACAGATTTTGAATTTTTCGGGAACCGTATCGCAAGGCGGAAAACGCCATTGTTCGTCGCCGGCAATGCGGGCGCCGAGTAATTCGCCATGGCGGTCGGTGACGACGGTAGAGTAGGGTACTTGGAACAGTTGGCGTGGCAGACAGAAAATGTAAGCGATCGACAGAAAGGCAATCCCGATGATGAAGAATGCTTTTATTCTCTTATATGCAAAACTGTTTCGCTTCATTTCTAATATTATTTTCTGTTGAAATGATGTTTGAAAATGTAAAATTAATGAAATTTTCTTGTCCGCATGATAATAATTGAATAATAAATGAAAGAACGTGCGTACTATCCTGTTGAGAAAATATTTTACGGAATAAGTATAGTATATTTCATCAGAATTTTTTACATTTGTATTTAAAATAAATGCTATTTGAAAAAAACGTTAATTTTAATAGGGCTCTTGCTGTTTCCCTCAATCGGTTTTGCCGAATGGACGAATTTAATTCATAATTATTCCAGAAGCGATTATAAGGCGGGAAGTCAGAATTGGCAAATTATCCAAGCGGATAATCATTGGATGTATTTTGCTAATAAAATGGGACTGTTGGAGTACAACGGGAAAGATTGGCATTTGTATCCCCTCAATGGAAATACCGACGCGCGTTGCGTTTATTATTCACGGAAAGATCATCGGATGTATGTAGGCGGCATCAACGAATTGGGCTATCTCGAACTTTCGTCCGATGGAAAAAGACAGTACCGGATGATAGGCGATTTAAATGCTTTGCAGGAACTGAATGTCGGGAATATCTGGAGTATTTATGAAATAGACGACGCTATTTATTTTTGCGGCGACCAAATGGTGGTTAAATGGGTGAACAATCATTTTTCGCCTATTCTTTCTCCCGGGAAAATCGATTGTTCTCAAATGGTTAATAATACGTTACATATTGGAACCAGTGCAGGAATCTTTGTCTTGGCCGGCGGCTCTTTCTACCGTTTACCCTACGCCGACAAACTGAAAAATCAAAAAATACGGGCGATGCTGCCTTTAGGCAATGATATATTGATTGCTACGGCGCGGAAAGGGTTGTTTTTCTATAACGAAACGTCCGGATTGAAACCTTTCTCTACCGATGCCGATGCTTTTATCAAAGAAAACGAACTGTTTTCAGTCGCCCTGCAAAACGATCGGATTGTTTTAGGTACGGTGATGAAAGGGTTGGTGCTGATTACTGTACAAGGAAAACTCATCAAGTATATCAACGAGTCGCACGGGCTTCAAAACAATACGGTTTTGGCTTCTTTTTTTGACCGGAACGGCAATCTTTGGTTGGGATTGGACAACGGCATCGACTATATTGCCCTGAATTATCCGGTTACCAGTTTATATTCCATGGCCAAATTTTATGGCGCCGGTTATGTCGCCCGCATCTATGAAGGAAAACTGTATTTGGGAACTAACCGAGGCTTGTATGTAAGCGATTGGCCGGTACCGAATACCGAATCGGCTCCCGAATTGAAATTCGTTACGGGAACGCAGGGACAGGTTTGGGAACTTCACGTAGTGGACGACCGGCTTTTGATGTGCCACGACCGGGGTTTGTTTGTTATCGACGCCCAAGATATCCGCGACATGCACTTGCATACAGGCGTATGGAGTGTGCTTCCCTTAAACGGTCATCCGGATACATTCTGGCTTTCTACTTACCGCGGCTTTTATATTATACAAAAGAAGTCGGATCTATCGTGGGATATCCAATTAGTTGATTCTGTTCACGGTTCGATTATTAATTTTGAGGAAGACAGAGACAACCGCCTGTTTTTACGCGCTACCCGGCAACAGTTGGTCCGTATCCGCTTGAATGACGAATACAATCGAGTGGAAGAAGAAATCCATTACGATCAGGGTACTTTTCCGGAAGATTATTCGATTCACCAATTGAATAATAAAATTGTATTGTGCAGTCCTTCCGGATTTTATGCTTTCGATGCCAATGAACGGTTTGTACCGGATACGGTGTTGAACCGGACGTTCGGAACGATGACTTCTTTCAAAACGATTACACAGCAAAACGGCGTGCTGTGGGCCTTGGGCGACCATGTTTTAGCCGCTCAATACGATTCGGTGCCGCAGGTGCTCTGCAATCACAATATGCCGCTGATTACTAATTTTGAACGAATGTATCCGCTGAACGATTCGCTGGTGATTATTCCCAACGAAAATGGTTTTGCACTTTGGAATACGCGCGCTATCGTACGGAAACCGGATTATCTGCTTCAAATATTGGAAGTGATGATAATGAAAGACTCTCAATCGAAAGGTGAAATCCTTTTCCCGAATGCGGATAGAATACCGGAAATTCCCTATCATAATAATTCGTTACTGATTCGTTACCATTTGATGAATTATACGCATCCATCGATTGCTCGTTTCCATACATGCTTGGATAACGGTGAATGGAGCGATTATTCGACGGATGATTCCCGGTTACTGTCCCATGTTTCCATCGGTTCGCATGTGTTCAGGGTGGCTACCCAGTTGGCTGACGGACAGATCATAGAAGATTCGTTTGCCTTTGTGATTCTTCCTCCTTGGTATTTAACCGTCCTGGCGTATGGCGGATATTTCTTGCTGTTAATCGGATTGACTTTCCTGTTGTGGAAACTCGACCACAAACGTATCAAACGGAAGGAGGCGCAGATAGAATTGCGTCAGAACAAAGATATTGAAGTGAAAGAGGAAGAAATCATGCGCCTGAAAAACGAACAATTAGAAATCGATATCCGGCACAAAAGTCAGGAATTGGCCAATACCGCTATTAATTTAGCCCGTAAAAACGAAATATTATTTGAAATAAAAGAAGACTTATCCCGTTTTTTCGGCAAAACCGGTTCGATGGATTCGGCGACTATTAAACGGACCATTTTGCAATTAAACAGTAAGATTGACGATAATATCCGGGAAGACGATAGCCTGCAAAAGTTTGAAGAAAATTTCGATTTGGTTCATAATCATTTTATTTCCCGGCTTGCCGGCAAATATCCTTCATTGAGTATGACCGAAAGGAAGATGTGCGCTTATATCAAGATGCAACTGTCTTCAAAAGAGATTGCGCCCTTGCTCACTATCTCTATTCGGGGAGTGGAAACGATGCGTTACCGCCTGCGGAAGAAATTGAGATTAAACCGCGATGAAAGTTTGACGCAATTTTTGATGAATTTTTGAATATTCACTGTTTTTCCTGAGAAATATTTGTTTTAAGGATAGAAAATAATAAAAAAATAGTTATGTTTGTAGTTTCTAAAACAAGCACATTATTTTCTAACAATATAAAACAAAAGTATCATGAAAACGTATCAGCAATTTATCAATGGTTCATTAGTCAATTCGCATTCTTCGGATTGGATTGAAGTAGAAAATCCCTACACAGGGAAAATTATCTCCCGCGTACCAAAAGGAGATGATGAAGATGCCTACTCGGCCTTGGATGCAGCGCAAAAATCGCAAAAAAGTTGGGCAGCGCAAACAGCTGCTTATCGTGCCGGTTATTTGAAAAAAATGGCGGATTTGATTCGAGCCAACCGTGTGAAACTGGCCAAAATTCTTGTGGAGGAACAAGCCAAAATCCTGCCTTTGGCTCAGGTAGAAATTGATTTCACAGCCGATTATTTTGAGTATTATGCCGGTTGGGCACGGATTTATGAAGGTGAAATCATCAACAGCGACCGCTTCAACGAAAATATCTTCCTGTTCCGCAAACCGGTTGGAGTAGTAGTTGGGATCTGCCCGTGGAACTTCCCGTTCTTCGTGATGGCCCGGAAAGTAGCTCCTGCGTTGCTTACCGGTTGTACGATTGTTCTGAAACCCAGCAGTAACACACCGAACACGACTTTTGAATTCGCCAAACTGGTTGCAAGCCTCGATTTACCGAAAGGCGTATTGAATTTTGTTTCGGGAAGCGGAAAAACATTAGGAAATACCTTGGTAACCAGTCCTGTTACCGATATGGTTACGCTCACCGGAAGCGTAGAAGCCGGACAGGAAATCATCAAAGCATCGGCCGACAATGTAACCAAAATTTCTTTGGAATTAGGGGGAAAAGCGCCGGCGATTGTATTTGAAGATGCAGATTTAGACCTTGCCGTAAAAGGTATCGTTGATTCGCGAGTCATATTTAGCGGACAGGTATGTAACTGTGCGGAAAGAGCCTATGTTCACAGAAATATTTACGATAAATTCATCGATAAGTTTGTTAAAGCGATGAAAGAAGTGAAATACGGCGATCCGTTTGAGGCCGATACGGTGTATAGTTCGCAAATCGACCAGGCCCAGCAAACGAAAATCGACGAAATGGTTGTCCGGGCCAGGGCGGCAGGGGCGGAAGTGCTTACCGGAGGAAAAAAAGCCGGTACGAAAACGGGCTATTTCTATGAACCGACTGTGCTGGTCAACTGTAGCCAAGGGATGGAGATTGTCCAGAAAGAAGTATTTGGTCCGGTTATGCCGGTATTACCGTTTGACGAATACGAAGAAGCTATTGCTTTGGCCAACGACTGCGAATATGGCTTGACTTCCTCCGTTTTCACGACCAATATCAACAAGGTGATGCAATCCATCAAAGACTTGAAATTCGGTGAAACTTACGTGAACCGCGAACATTTCGAGGGTATGCAGGGCTTCCATGCCGGATGGCGCAAATCGGGTATCGGCGGTGCGGACGGCAAACACGGACTAATGGAATATCTGCAATCGCAGGTAGCTTACATCCAATTTTAAGTAAGACATACCGTCAGTTCTTTGGCACCGTGTGCGCCATACACCAAACTTTGTTCGATATCGGCGGTTTTGGAAGGACCGGAGATAAATACACCAAAACCTGTATCTTTCAAATCCATCCGTCGGTAAGCGTCTTGCATGGTAGCAACGATTTCGTTCGTGTCTAATTTGAAAATCAGGTGTTGGGCGATAAACGGAGCAATTCGGTGTGGAAGATCTTTGTCTTCTAACCAGATGGCTCCGTTTTCAGCAACGCCGAAGTTTCCCCGGAAAACAGCTTGTTCAATCTTGTTCAGTTTTTCCAGAGGACAAGTTGCCGTATATTCGGTCATCACTTCCGGCTGGCTGAAATCCAATACATTTTCCCAAGTGGATGCAATGTATGGGTCCACTTCTTCCTTTTTTAAACAGACCACTTCCGCGCCGGCCGCTTTCAAATTTTCAATAAACTGTTTTCGTAATTCCGTTCCACCCCATCCGGAAGCCTGTATCTGTACAGTATTTTGAACCTCTACCGTTGCCCCTTTCCGTTTTCGTATCGACGCCAATATTTCCTCTTTACTCATCTCACTTCAATTCTTAATTCTTAATTTTTAATTTTTAATTCTTAGTTCTTAGTTCTTAGTTCTTAGTTCTTAGTTTTCTTCCTTCCCTCATACCACTGCTTAAAAGATTGCCTCGGCGGTACAGGCAATTCCCGTCCTCTTCCCCACGCATTGAAAGGTAGATACAACAAACCGTGCGGCAAATAACGAAGTGCCCACCGAACAAGGATTCCGGTCAGGTTGTAACGGGTGTTTTCCGACAGGAGAAATCCGGCCACTTTCATGGAAAAACGTTTCAGAAAAGATGTCCGCTTCTGTTGGGTCAAATCCTGCCGCCAGAAATACAATTGCTCATGAATGGCAATTTTGACCGGACAAACATTCGAGCAGGAACCGCAAAGCGAGGAAGCAAAAGGCAAATCCCGGTATTTTTGTGCTTCTTTTTGCGGTGCGAGAATCGAGCCTATAGGGCCGGGAATAACATAACCGTAGCTATGCCCGCCGCTTCTCCGGTAAACGGGACAGGTATTCATGCAACCACCGCAACGAATACATTTCAATGAATCGCTGTATTTCGGGTGTCCGAGATAGTTCGACCGGCCGTTATCCACAATCACAATATACATAGCTCCGCCGGGCTTGGGTTTCCGGTAGTGGGAAGTATAAGTTGTTACAGCTTGTCCGGTGGCATTGCGCGCCAGCAGACGGGTGAAAATTCCCAAGTCGTCCTGCTTGGGAACTATTTTTTCAATACCCATGCAATGTACCTGTACGGGTGCGGCATGAACGCCCATATCGGCGTTTCCTTCATTCGTGCAGACAACTACCGTTCCGGTTTCCGCTACGGCAAAATTCACGCCGGTGAGCGCCATATCGGCGGCGAGAAATTTTTCCCGAAGGTGCCGACGAGCGGCCTGCGTAAGATAAGTGGGGTCGGATGCCCCTTTTTCCGTGTTTAATTTTTCGTGGAACGTTTCGCCGATTTCTTCTTTTTTCAGGTGAATAGCCGGAAGGACAATATGGCTCGGCGTTTCTTTCCTGAACTGGATAATCCGTTCGCCGAGGTCGGTATCCACCACTTCGATTCCCCGGTCGTGGAGAAAAGGATTCAATCCACATTCTTCGGTTAACATGGATTTGCTTTTAACGATGTTTTTCACCCCGTGTTTTTGGATAATATGCAGGATGATCCGGTTAAATTCTCCGGCGTCTTTTGCCCAAAGCACCGTTACTCCATTCCGGGTGGCTTCCGTTTCCAACTGCTCCAGATAGACATCCAGATTGGCCAGCGCCTCTTTTTTGATAGAGGCAGCCTGTTCCCGTAAATGTTCCCATTCGGGAACTGCAGCTGCCACTCTATCTCTTTTTTGACGGACCAACCAAAGCGTCCGATTGTGCCAGTCAACGCGGGATTCATTGGCCAGAAATTGTTTAGCTTTACACGCATGCGACATCATAATGAATGACCATTTAGAATTTCGGCAATGTGCCGGACCTGTATGTTTTTCTTCTGCCGGCGGATAATCCCTTCCAAATGCATCAGGCAAGACATATCGGCGGCAGTGATGATTTCAACGCCGTTCCGTTCGTGGTCGTCAAGCCGGTCTTTCCCCATCTTTACCGACACGTCCGGTTCAAAAATCGAAAATGTTCCACCGAAACCACAACACTCGTCGTTCCTGTCCAATTCGACGATTTCAATGCCTTCGGCTTTTTCCAGCAGGCGGCGCAACTTGGAGTAACGCGGTTCCATCCGTTCCGAAGCCGAAGCTAGTTTCAATCCCCTAAGTCCGTGGCAACTGTTGTGAATGCCTACCCTGTGCGGGAAACGAATCTTCAGGTCGTCCACTTGCAAAATATCCGTTAGAAATTCACATAATTCGTAAGTTGTTTCCCTGATTTTTTTCACGTCTTCCGTTTGTTCCAAAATATCGTAGTGACGACGTACATGGTAGGCGCAACTGCCGGAAGGAGTTACAATATAATCAAAATCCCGGAAGTTCCGAACAAAATTACGATAAGTCGCGAGGGCTTCCTGCTCCGAACCACTGTTTGCTAACGGTTGTCCGCAACAGGTTTGTTCCGGCGGATACCCGACCTCCTGTCCCAGTTTTTCCAGTAATTCGAGTGTGGCAATTCCCACCCGTGGATAAAACATATCAATGTAACAGGGTACAAATAAACCGATTTTGTGTTGTTTCATCTTTTTATCATTGGACTGCAAATATACGCATTATTTTGGCGTAAAATTTGATATTATAATAAAAAAAGTGATCTATCTGCCCCGGTAAAACCGTTGGAGATCAGCGAATATGTAAAATATTTTACAATAACGGTTGTAAAAAATGTACGGAAAAGCAATAAACAGGCATCATGTTAGCTTCTATACTAAGCACTCTTGGAGCAATTGTCAAATAGTGTTGCCGGTATTACTTCTTATACTGGTGTTGCGTATCCGTTGCTCGTCTGCGACCCTGGTTGGTGTGAAAGAGATAACAGGGATTTAAAACGGCGTCGATTGCCTGTCGTCCGGTACATAATCGATTTGCCCCCGGATACGCGATTGAAATTCGCCGGCTACCCGGTCTTCGTCCAGATTCTGGAAACGGATGTATTCGTGCTTGAAACTGAGTAGTATATCGTCGGTAGAACCGTTCCGGTGCTTGGCGATGATGATTTCCGCTTTTCCGCGTAAATCGTTGCCTTTTTTGTCTTCAAAAATCTTGTAATATTCCGGACGATGGATAAAGCAGACAATATCGGCATCCTGTTCGATGGCGCCCGATTCGCGAAGGTCGGACAATTGCGGACGTTTGGCGTCCTGCCCGTCTTTCACCGAACGGTTTTCGACGCTACGGTTCAACTGCGAAAGGGCTATGATAGGGATGTTCAACTCTTTGGCTAATCCTTTCAATGAGCGGGAAATGTTGCTGACTTCCTGTTCGCGGCTGCCGAATTTCATCCCGCTGGCGTTCATCAACTGCAAATAATCGATAATGATGCACTTCACTTTGTGTTCCTTGACCAAACGGCGGGCTTTGGTGCGGAGTTCAAATACCGAAAGGCTGGGCGTATCGTCCACGTAAATGGGCGCGTCGTAGAGTTGTTTTACCCGCTGGTCTAACTGAAACCATTCGTCTTGGCGCAGTTGTCCGCTTTTGATTTTTTCGCCGGGAATTTCCGTTACATTTACGATTAAACGGTTTACTAATTGCACGTTCGACATTTCCAACGAAAAGATGGCTACAGAGGTATTGAAATGGACAGCCATATTCTTGGCCATAGACAGTACGAAAGCCGTTTTACCCATTGCCGGACGGGCGGCAATAATAATCAGGTCGGAATTTTGCCATCCGGAGGTAATTTTATCCAGTTCTTTGAAACCGGATGCCAGGCCGCTCAGTCCGTCGGTACGTTTGGCGGCTTCGGTCATCAGGTCGATGGCTTCGCGGATAACCGGACTGATGGGCGTGAAATCTTTTTTGACGTTTTGCTGAGATATTTCAAACAGTTGCCCTTCGGCTTCCTGCATCAGGTCGTCTACATCGTTGGTTTCGTCGAAGGCTTGGGAAGCAATATGCGCCGAAAAAGAAATGAGTTCGCGCGCCAGGGCTTTTTGGGCGACAATACGGGCATGATATTCGAGGTGTGCGCTGGAAACCACTTTTTGCGACAATTGCGCGATGTAGGGAATGCCGCCTACCGTTTCCAGATCGCCCGAATGGCGCAACTGTTCTACTACCGTCAGCATGTCGACAGGTTCCTGTTTCATGACGAGGTCGCGGATAGCGGTAAAAATCAATTCGTGGGTTTTATCATAAAAACTCTGGGGAGTCAGCATTTCGCTAATCATGGAATAGGCGTCTTTTTCGAGCATCAATGCGCCCAAAATTGCTTCTTCCAGTTCCCGCGCCTGCGGTTGGATACGTCCGGTTTCTTCTGTGGACTGTGTAGTTTTCTTGGGACGTGCAGTGTGTCCGGTGGATTTATTGTCCTGTATTGCCATTGTATTTATTTTATAAAGGGAAACAAAGGTAGGAAAATAACAAACGACATACAGTGAAGATTGGATGAAAAGTATAAACAGGTTTTCAACTACACGCCGATTGTGAATGGCAAGCCCGGTTTGATGAATAATACAGTTATTTCAACGCCTCCGACCCACCGATAATATCCAGCAACTCGCTGGTAATGGCTTGCTGGCGCTGCTTATTGTACTGGATGGTAAGTTCGTCGAGGATTTCGCCGGCATTGTCGGTAGCGATTTGCATGGCTACTACGCGGGCGCCCTGTTCGGCGGCGGCGGAATCGAGCGATACGGCGTAAATCTTGCTGTGTAGCGATTTGGGAAGCAGCGATTGTAAAACCGTTTCCTTGTCCGGCTCGATGATATAATCGGTTTGAATAGTGGAAGTAACGGGCAGTTGGGTATTCAGGTTAATCGGCAAATACTGTTCCCGGGTTGGAACTTGCACTGCCGTCGTTTTGGAATGATTGTACAGCAGTTCCACCGTATCGATCCGGTGTTGTAAAAAATGCTGAATCAAGGTATCGGCAATTTGTTTGGCGCCCTCGAAATGCGGTTTTTCCATCCATTCGGTGTAACTGCCCATCAGGGGACAGGGGAGCGCCAGTTTACGGATTTGCTCCTCTACTTTTTTTCCGGCGGAATAAATTTCTATGTTCTTGTAACCTAAAGGCCGGTATCGTTCAATCGTTTCCTTGAGCAATTTGAAGATATTGGAATTAAACGCTCCGCATAAACTGGAATTGGACGAAAATACGACCAGCGCCACCCGTTTGACTTCCCTTTCTTCCGCCAGAGGGGTTTCAAAACCGGAAATGGAGGCGAGAAACGAACGCAACATTTCGTCCAATTTCTGTTGATAAGGCAAAAAGTTATCGATCGTAGTCTGGGCCTTCCGCAGTTTGGCCGACGCCACCATTTTCATGGCGGATGTAATTTTTTGCGTCGATTTGACGGAAGCGATTCGCCCTTTTATTTCTTTCAGTGATGCCATTATTTATAATTCTTTGCAACATCCGTCGCCACTGATTTCAGTTTTTCTTCCACTTCGTTGTTCAAGACGCCTTTTTTGAGGACATCCAATACCTCTTCGCGGTGCTTCATTTCGAGCATATCTAAAAATGTCGCTTCAAAATCGCGGACTTTATCGACCGGAACCTGGGCTAACAAGCCTTGCGTGCCTACATAAATGATAGCAATTTCCTTTTCTACCGGAATGGGTTTGTATTGCGGTTGAATAAGCAGTTCGGCATTTTTCCGGCCTTTATCGAGCGTGGAGCGGGTTACCGCGTCCATATCGCCGCCGAATTTGGTAAACGCTTCCAGTTCGCGGTACTGCGCCTGGTCGGTTTTCAGCGTGCCGGCCACCTTTTTCATGGCTTTGATTTGGGCGTTTCCGCCTACGCGCGATACGGAGATGCCCACATTCACCGCAGGGCGGATGCCGGCGTTGAATAAGCCCGTTTCAAGGAAAATCTGGCCGTCGGTAATCGAAATCACATTCGTAGGGATGTAGGCCGATATGTCGCCGGCTTGCGTTTCGATAATGGGCAATGCCGTCAGCGAGCCTCCGCCTTTGATTTTGTCTTTTAGATTGTCCGGCAAGTCGTTCATCTGAGCGGCGACCCGGTCGTTGTTGATGATTTTCGCGGCGCGTTCCAGAAGGCGGGAATGCAGGTAGAAAATATCGCCCGGATAGGCTTCGCGTCCCGACGGGCGACGGAGCACCA
The DNA here is from genome assembly GCA_031270075.1 of Dysgonamonadaceae bacterium. Lineage (GTDB taxonomy): Bacteria > Bacteroidota > Bacteroidia > Bacteroidales > Azobacteroidaceae > Azobacteroides. The sequence continues at coordinate 5,697 of JAISYG010000047.1, read as the reverse complement.
ACGATACTTCGCGGTAGGCTACGGCTTGCTTCGATAAATCGTCGTAAATAACTAAAGCATGACGGCCGGTATCGCGGAAATATTCGCCGATAGCGGCGCCGGCAAAAGGTGCGTAAAATTGCAACGCAGCCGGGTCGGAGGCGGTGGCAATCACGATAATCGTGTAGTCCATAGCTCCATGTTCTTTCAATGTATTCACAATGTTAGCTACTGTCGATCCTTTTTGGCCGATAGCCACATAGATGCAGTACACCGGATCGCCCGCTTCGTAATTCGCTCGTTGATTGATGATGGTATCAAGTCCGATAGCGGTTTTGCCGGTTTGCCGGTCGCCGATAATCAGTTCGCGCTGGCCGCGGCCGATAGGAATCATGGCGTCGATCGATTTCAGACCGGTTTGCAGGGGCTGGTTCACCGGTTGGCGGAAGATGACGCCGGGGGCTTTCCGCTCCAGCGGCATGTCGATTAGCTCGCCGGGAATCGGGCCTTTGCCATCCAGGGGTTGACCCAATGGGTTTACTACACGTCCCAACATGCCTTCGCCTGTTTGGATGGAAGCGATTCGTTTGGTGCGTTTTACTGTATCGCCTTCTTTCACCGAGTCGGTCGCACCCAGGAGTACGGCGCCTACGTTGTCTTCTTCGAGGTTCATGACGACGGCTATTTCGCCGTTGTTGAATTGGAGAAGTTCGCCGGCCTCGGCATTACTCAACCCGAAAATGCGTACTACGCCGTCGCTTACTTGCAGTACCTTCCCTGTTTCTTCAAACTTGACGCGGGTATCTATTCCTTCCAACTGCATTTTCAGTACGCTGGAAACTTCGCTTGCTTTTATATTGCTCATAATTGACTGTTTGACTCCGTCGATTTTATAGTTCGTAACTCATCATTCTTAGCTGTTCTTTCACGCTTGCATCCAAGCGTTTGTCTTCTATTTCCAAAATAAACCCGCCGATAAGACCGGGATCGGTTTGGGTTTGGAAATCTACTGTTCCCTCCGTTATCCGGGCGATGACGGGAAGGAGTTCCTCCTTTATCTTATCGTCGGCCGGCTCAACCGTAGTCAGTTGAACGGTAACGATGCCTTTGGCTTTCCGGTAAACTTCGTCGTACATCCGGATAATGTTTTCTATGTAACCGCTCCTTTTGTTTTTGACTACCAGTCGGATGACTTGTTGCAGGATTTCGTTCTCACGGGCGTCGCAAGCAGTAGTCAATACCTGGATTTTTTGCTCCGCTGTTACCGTAGGATCGCTTATCACTTTCCTGAGTGCGGGAAATTTCAAGAAACTCTGTGCCAGCAACTGCAATTGCTCGAGCAAAGCCGTTTCGTGGTCTTTTTCGGCAGCGTATTCGTAGATGGCTCGCGCATACCGGGTTGAAATTACTCCTGCATTCATCGCTTAGTTCAATTGAGATTCGGCAATCAGCCGGTCTACCAGTTCTTGTTGGGCGGATTTGTTCTCAAGGTTCTTACGGAGGATTTTTTCCGCAATATCGATCGCCAGCGCCGCCACCTGATTGCGAATATCGTGTACGGCCAGCGCTTTTTCCTTTTCGATGTTTTTCAGGGCGTCGTCCATAATTTTACCGGCTTCCACATGCGCCTGTTCTTTGGCGCTGTTGACGATTTTCGTGCGTATTTCGTTGGCTTCTTTTAAGATTTGCGCACGTTCGTCGCGGACTTCGCTCAGAATCTGTTCCCCTTCTTCCCGAATGCCTTTCAGGTGTTCGTTGGCCTCTTTGGCGGCTTCCAGCGACTGGTCGATGTAAGCTTTCCGTTCCTCCACCATTTTCACGATGATGGGGAAGCCGAATTTGGCCAGCACGAAGAAAACGGCCCCGAACGCTATGAGCATCCAGAAAAGCAAGCCGGGATCCGGTGTTAGTAATGACATGGCGTTGGGCTTATAATAAGAATCCGCAAACAACCACTGCAAACAGAGCGACCCCTTCGACGAGGGCGGCGGCGATAATCATGTTCATCCGGATATCGCCGGAAGCTTCGGGTTGACGGGCAATGCCATCCATGGCCGATGCGCCGATTTTCCCGATTCCCAAACCGGCTCCGATAACAGCTAAACCCGCTCCCAAACCGGCTCCTAATTTTGCCAGACCAGCTCCTGTGGTCGCTTGTAATAAAATTGATAACAGCATAATTGTAATTGTTTTTAATGTTTATATAGTTTGTTCTTTTTTCGTATGATGCGCTTCCACTTGCGACAAGCCGATAAATACGGCCGAAAGCATGGTGAAAACGTAAGCCTGAATGTAAGCCACCAACAGTTCCACACAGTCGATGAATATGGCCATGATGACCGCTAAAAGACTCATGCCCGTATTCATAGCCGCTCCGAGGCTGACGGTCAGGAAAACCATACAGGTTAATCCCAACACAATGGCATGACCGGCCAATATATTAGCAAACAGACGAATCATCAATGCAAACGGTTTGGTGAAAACGCCCACCAACTCAATAGCCGGCATAATCGGAATGGGTACTTTTAACCATGCCGGTACGTCGGGCCAAAAAATTTCTTTCCAATATTCTTTGGTGCCGAAGCTGTTGACGATAACGAAGGTAAAGAGGGCTAATACCGAAGTAATGGCGATATTTCCCGTTACGTTCGCCCCTCCGGGGAAAACAGGAATCAGTCCCAGTAAGTTATTGAAGATGATAAAGAAGAATACCGTCAGCAGATAAGGCGTGTAGCGTTTATAGTTTTTGCCGATACAAGGTTTGATAACATCGTTTACCACGTTCATGATAATCATTTCGACAAAAGCGATAAACCCTTTGGGTGATGCCGCTTCCGGTTTTCCCTGCCGCTTTTTGTACCAGTTTGCACAATAAAGAATCAGGCACACCAATACGATACTGCTTAATAACAGGGATGCCGCATTTTTGGTGATGGAAAAGTCCCAGGGGCGAACCACTTCGTAATCCGCCTCGTTGAAATCCCGGTCATTGCGGGCTTGACTCGCAATCTTCTCTACAATTTTGCCTTTGTACGTCCCGTCTTGGGCAATGTAAAAACCCTTGTATTCCGCATGTCCGTGATGGAAGCGAGCGGAAGAAAATACGTGCCAGCCGCTTTCCCGTCCTTTTACGATAATGGGTAAGGGAATAGAAACCGGTTTATGTCCGAAACCGGTAACATGCCAGCCGTATCCGTCGCTTACATGATCAAGGATCAGTTCGCGGACATTCAATTCCGGCTTTTCTTCGTGCGATTCTTCGTTGGCGAAGAGTGGAAATGACAGGAAGAAAAATAACAGTATAAGGAATGACGTCATCTGTTTCATCTCTTTTTCAATCGTTTTTCGGTAGCCGTAAGAAACAAAGTATCCAACAACAAATAAACCAGATACATGATTACCGCCGCCAAAACGAAGCGTTTGACTTCGATTTTAACAACGGATACATACACCAGTACTGCGCCGGAATAAAGAAGGATCCGGGCGGTTTTCAGCGCCATATAAATGGATGCCAGTCGACCGGCCGAAGCTGTTTTTTTCTTTTTATTAACGATGGTAACGGTCAATACGGCATAGATGAGCAGGAAAAGGAACAATCCCGCCAACCCAATCCAAGGCTCTCTATTTGTAAACAGATCATTCATCTTATTCCACGCAAATCGTTACTTCATTGTTTTTTGCTTCCACAAATCCCCCGTCGATATGCAGGGAAACCTCTTTCCCCTCGTTCCGGTAAATGATATTTCCTTTGTTTAAGCCGGAAATAATCGGCGCATGACGTTCCAAAATGGTGAAAGCGCCTTGCAGGCCGGGCAACAGAACCATTTCGGCCGTCCCTTTGTACAGGATTTTTTCGGGTGACAGGATATGGAGTTTCATTATACGTTTCCTTGCAATTTTTTGGCCTTTTCGATAGCGTCTTCAATCGTTCCGACGTTTAGGAAGGCTTGTTCGGGCAGATGGTCTGTTTCGCCGTCCATAATCATGTTAAACCCTTTGATGGTATCTTCAATCGCAACCATTACGCCCGGAACGCCGGAAAAAGCTTCTGCCATAAAGAAAGGTTGCGACAGGAAACGCTGTACGCGGCGGGCGCGGTTGACCACCCATTTGTCCTCGTCCGATAATTCTTCCATCCCCAGGATGGCGATAATATCCTGCAATTCCTTGTAGCGTTGCAATAATTGTTTTACACGCTGGGCGGTATTGTAATGCTCTTTCGACAGTATATTCGGATCCAATACCCGCGAGGTCGAACTCAAGGGGTCGACTGCGGGATAAATTCCCAACTCGGATATTTTCCTGTCCAAAACGGTCGTTGCATCCAAAAAGGCGAACGTGGTAGCCGGAGCGGGGTCTGTCAAATCGTCCGCCGGCACATATACTGCCTGAATGGAAGTGATGGAACCGTGTTTGGTGGAAGTGATCCGTTCCTGCATTTTCCCCATTTCGGTTGCCAGCGTCGGCTGATAACCAACGGCCGAGGGCATACGTCCCAGCAAGGCGGATACTTCCGAACCGGCCTGCGTGAAACGGAATATATTATCGATAAAAAACAGGATGTCGTGCCCGCCGCTTCTGCCTTGGTCGCGGAAAGCTTCGGCAATTGTCAATCCCGACAAGGCGACCGACGAGCGGGCGCCGGGCGGCTCGTTCATTTGTCCGAATACCAGCGTGGCTTGCGATTGTGCCAACTCGTTGTAATCAACTTTCGACAAATCCCATTCACCGCGTTTCATGCCTTCTTCAAATTCTTTTCCGTAGTGGATAACACCCGATTCGATCATTTCGCGCAACAGGTCGTTGCCTTCGCGGGTGCGTTCGCCGACGCCGGCAAATACGGAAAATCCGTGATGCTTTTTGGCGATGTTGTTAATCAGCTCCATGATCAGAACGGTTTTGCCGACTCCGGCTCCACCGAATAATCCGATTTTCCCACCTTTTAAATAAGGCGCCAGCAAATCGATCACCTTAACGCCGGTATACAAGATTTCGGTGGAAGTGGAAAGATCTTCGAATTTGGGCGGCTCGCGGTGAATCGGTTCGGTATGTTCGTAAGAAACCGTCCGCATATCGTCGATGGTTTGCCCGATAACATTCAAGAGGCGGCCTTTGACTTGGTCGCCTACCGGCATCGATATCGGGACGCCCGAATTGACGGCTTTCATGCCGCGGGCAATGCCGTCGGTCGAATCCATAGCTACGGCGCGAACGGTATCTTCGCCGATATGTTGTTGTACTTCAACAATCAGCGTCTTTCCATCGGGTCGTGTAATTTGGAGCGCTTCATAGATTTTCGGAAGTTCGAAGCCCGTTTGTCCGTACGATACGTCGATAACGGGGCCGATGACTTGCGAGATATATCCATATTTTTCAGCCATATTGTGTAGTTTGTTTACTTTCCGAAGATGAGGTGTTTAGAGGTACCTGGCAGATTCGAACTGCCGTACACGGTTTTGCAGACCGCTACCTAACCACTCGGTCAAGGTACCCTTTTTCAAATTTGCGACTGCAAAGTAAAGATTTTTATTTCAGTTTACCAAAAGAAATGGGGTTTATTTTTACCGTATGAATGACTTTTCGTTTTCGCGGGTATCGCTACCCGTACGCCTCGCGCCCACCCGGCACCGAGTACCGAGCACCAAAAAAAAGGGTCAAAAATTTGCAAAATCAAAAATAACAACTAACTTTGTCGCTATAATTGGCTAATTGTTGGCT
>JAISYG010000005.1 GCA_031270075.1 Dysgonamonadaceae bacterium | reverse complement strand
CTGGCCGGTTCACTCTATTCCAATGGCCGTTGGTTATTTGCATTCGAGTGGGCTTATGGTATCACTTCTTATGGGACCGATGAGTTTGAAATGGGAACCGATGCTACTTCCGGGCCCTGGATGCTTTATGATGCCCGTCTGGGTGCAATTACGACCGGTATGAATGCGAATGTACCTACTCCTCAAGGCCTGTGGGATCAACTCTATTATGGTATATCTTCGGCAAATACCGTTATTGCGAATGCGGATGCGGTGTCCAAGGCCGATATTCGTAATCTGGTATTGGGCGAAGGTCATTTCCTCCGGGGTTATAATTACTACCGCTTGGTTTCCCAATACGGTGGTGTGGTATTGCGTACGGAGCCTTCGGAAGGCGTTGTCCGTACATTTACCCGTGCAAGCGAAAAAGACTGTTTGACTCAAATTATTGATGATCTTCAAGCTGCTTATGAATTGCTTCCGGCTCAAAGTGATGTAAGCCGTCGCGGTAAACTCGGATGGACCAAATATACAGCCGCCCACTTCCTCGCCAAGGCTCTTTTGCTTCGTGTCAGCGAACGCAACAACTCATGGAATGAAGAGTACAAGACGGCCGATCTGGCACGTATTGTTACTCTTTGCGACGATGTTATTACTCATCGCGCTTTGGCCGATGACTATGCCGACTTGTTCGCTAAGTGGTCGGGTGTGAACTGTGATTTTGAAACATTGCCCGAAATTCTGATGGCTGCCGAGTTTGATAATGGTTCTACCCAGGGCCGTTACGGCAATCGTAATTTCTTCTACTGGAACTGCCAATTCCACAATGGCGATTTCGGTACATGGATTGGACGTGGACCTTGGATTGGACACAACTATCAACGTTGTCGCCCCACAGAGTATAATGTACTCTCTTACGACAAAGTAAATGACTCTCGTTTTTGGAAGTCAACACGGACGATTTACAATGCCAATAAGACGGCCAATATAAAAAATAATAATACAGGCGAAAATTACAGTATCGCAATCGGCGACCCGGTTATCGTATTTATTCCCAACGGAACAGTATCCGCAGATGGCACTACTCTTACCTACCACTGGGATCCGGCATGGAGTAACAAACATTTTGCGCTTGTCGGCGAGTCGGACTTTGAATTTGAAGGGAAGGTTGTTCCCAATGCTGTCGTCCATTACAACGGGAATGCAGACGGTCGGTGGAGAGTGCAAAATAACTCAAAAAATGCAATCGTCGCAGTTCCTAAAAACGGTTACGTCGGCCTTTCCAAATTTGAAGATGGTACCCGTACCGCAGAGGCCGGCAACAGTTACCGCGACGGCGTTCTTGCCCGTGTAGCAGAAACGTATCTTATCAAGGCCGAGGCGCTTGTGCGTCAAGGGAAATATCAGGAAGCTCTTGATCCCATCAATAAGGTGCGTGAACGCGCCCAGTACAAATCCGGTGAAGACCGTTCCCGTCACCAGGACGGTCAGGAAGCATACGAAGCTACATCCATGTACACAACAGGCAGTAACGCTACAATGTATAAAGCTTATAGCAAGAAGAACACGTATGTTGTTGCGACCGGAGTGAGTGATTTCAGTAATGCTACGAACCTTAGGGTAAACAGTATAAGTCAACTTCCTAAGGAAGACGAATATATCTTGAAACAATTGAACTGTTCCGGCGATTACGACCGCATGTTGAACTTCATCTTGAATGAACGTACCCGTGAGTTGAACGGTGAGTTCCACCGTTGGGAAGACCTCGCCCGTACCCAATTACTCGTTCGCCGTACAATGCTTTTCAATACGGAAACAAAAGATTCAAATACGCTGAAAGAACATCACTTGTATCGTCCGATTCCACAATCATTCATTGATGGTTTGATAAATGAGGATGGCTCTGCTCTGACCGATGCGCAGAAAAACGCTCTCCAGAATCCGGGCTACTAACCCTGTTTAGGAAGATAAAGGTGCAAGGCATATAAACCCTGCACCTTTATTTTATTAAAAAAACGTTGCTAAAACACAAATATTCACTATCTTCGTACCTTTAAGCCCGTTTACAGCATATGAAACATTTAATCTTATACACATCGGTTGTTTTCCTGTTCCTTTCGGGATGTACTTTCGCTTCCGGCGATGTCGATTGGCCTCCGATCACTCGTGAAGCCAAACCCTGGACCCGTTGGTGGTGGATGGGCAGCGACGTCGATTCCCTCAACATCACATACAATCTGGAAGCCTTGAGCAAGGCAGGTATTGGCGGCGTAGAAATTACACCGATCTACGGAGTCAAAGGGCGCGAAGCACATTCCATCGATTATCTTTCTCCCCATTGGATGAAAATGCTGGCATTTACCGAATCGGAAGCCCAACGCTTGGGAATGAGTGTGGATATGAGCGGTGGAACCGGTTGGCCCTTCGGCGGGCCGGAAGTCGCCATCGAAGACGCCGCCTCCAAAGTGATTTTTAAAGACGGCCAATGGGAAATCGGAAAAACCAAACAACAAGTCAAACGGGCAGCCCCCGGCGGACAAGGATATGTTTTAGATCATTTGAATAAAGAGGCCGTTCAACGGTATTTAGCTACATTTGATAAAGTTTTTGCGGAAAGCGGGGCGCCTTTTCCACGCAGCTTTTTCAATGATTCCTACGAAGTATATGGAGCCGATTGGACACCCGCTTTGTTGGATGCGTTTGAACAGAGGCGCGGTTATCGTTTGCAGGATTATTTCTCCGAATTGCTCGCCGACGGCGCTACGGATATCTCCGCCCGCGTAATTGCCGATTATCGCGAAACCATTGCGGAACTGTTGAGAGATCATTTTACGCAAGTCTGGACAGAATGGGCGCACGGTCATGGCGCCATAACACGGAATCAAGCGCATGGATCCCCTGCCAATCTGATTGATTTATACGCTTTGGTGGACATTCCCGAATGTGAATCGTTCGGCATAACGGATTTCGATATTCCCGGCTTGCGCAAAGATTCCATTCGCAAGCGAAACGACAGCGACCCAACGATATTGAAATATGCTTCTTCAGCAGCGCATATCGCAGGGAAAAAATATACTTCTGCCGAAACGTTTACATGGCTGACCGAACATTTCCGCACTTCCTTATCGCAATGTAAACCCGAAATCGATTTAATGTTTACATCCGGCATCAATCACGTCTTTTTTCACGGAACGACTTATTCGCCGAAAGAAGCGGCTTGGCCCGGTTGGAAATTTTATGCCGCCGTAGATATGTCGCCGACCAATACCATCTGGCGCGACGCTCCTGCGTTTTTCGAGTATGTTGCTCGTACGCAATCCTTTCTGCAATACGGAACTCCCGATAATGATTGCTTGCTTTATTTGCCTATATACGACATCTGGCACGAAAAACGGGGCAATTATTATCTGCCTTTTTCCATTCACAACGTCCTGCACGAACTGCCCGGATTCGGCGAATCCGTCGAAAAAATCCGGAACGACGGATTGGATTTGGATTATATTTCTGATCGTTTTCTGCAAACGACTACGGTCGAAAACGGAATGCTGAAAACCGAAGGCGGCGCTTTGTATAAAGCATTGATTCTGCCTTCCGTCAAGAAAATGCCGCTTGAAACGCTCGCTAAAATCCAGGCATTGATAAAACAAGGTGCAACGGTGGTCTTTTCCGGACAATACCCCGAAGATGTTCCCGGATTATTCCGGTTAGAAGAACGCAGAAAAACATTTGTAGCAATCATCAATCAATTGCGTTCGGAACCCCTCCAACAACTCCAAATCCTGCCGGAATCATTCATCACCGGTTTCGGCGGAAAAATGATACGCCGCAAACACGACAGTGGTCATATCTATTTCTTTTCCATGCTGAAAAACAATCCGGTAAACAATTGGGTAGCTTTAGGAACACAAGCGCAGAGCGCCTTATTCTTCGATCCGATGACCGGAAAGAAAGGCAAAGCAAAAATAAGGAACAACCACGGGATTACCGAAGTGTATATGCAACTTCAATCGGGGGAATCCATTCTTTTGAAAACCTTTACCGACAAAAATGTTCCGGCGGAAGAATGGATATATTACCAACCCACCGGCAAAAGCACGGAATTAACAACCGATTGGAAAATGCATTTCATCGAAAGTGAGCCGGCTGTGAAGGAGAAATTTCAACTGCCTGCTCTGGTTTCATGGACAGAATTGAACAATGATACCTTGAAAAGAAACAAGGGAACTGCCGGTTATGAAATAACATTTGATTTTCAAAAAGACGCCGGTAAAGAATACCGGCTTTGTCTGGGCGATGTAAGGGAAAGCGCTGCTGTAAAGGTCAATGGACACAAAGCCGGCACCGTATTTGCTGTTCCTTTTGAAATCAATATCGGACAATGGCTGAAAAACGGGAAAAATACGATTGAAATAGAAGTAACCAACCTCCCTGCCAACCGGATTGCCGATTACGACAGCCGGGGTGTGGAATGGCGGATCTTTCATGACATCAATTTTGTGGATATTACTTACAGTAAAACATCATACGACGTTTGGCAACCTCTTCCTTCCGGATTGTTGGGGCCGGTTACGATGAAGGAATTAAAAATATGGAAAGAATAGCATTTAAAATGAAGTTGAAGCCCGGCTTCAAACAAGAGTACATCAAACGGCACAACGAAATATGGCCCGAAATGGTTGAATTAATCAAAAAATCGGGCATCAGCGATTATTCTATTTTTCTGGATGAAGAAACCAATCTTTTGTTTGGTGTACAAAAACAAAGCGGTGGTATTTCGTCGCAGGAACTCGGTCGTGTGGATATTCAACAGAAATGGTGGGATTATATGAGCGATATTATGGAAGTCAATCCCGACCATTCACCGGTAACGACTTGTTTGGAAGAAGTATTTTATTTGGAATAACAGATGAAAAATACCATTGGTTTTGCAATCACACTTTGGCTTTCCATTGGCACTTTGTCTGCTCAGGAACGTATTCCGTTGGATGGGGAATGGGAATTTGCCATCGACCGGAAAGGGATTGGAAGCGAACAATCGTGGTTCAATAAAACCTTTGACGACCTTATCCGGTTGCCCGGCTCCATGACCGAAAACGGCAAAGGCGATGATATTACATTGAAAACCCGTTGGGAAGGAAGTATCTACGACAGTTCCTATTATTACAATCCCCGTTTGGAGAAATACCGCCAACCCGGCAATCTGAAAATTCCTTTCTTCCTCACGCCCGATAAACATTATATCGGTTGGGCATGGTACGGGAAAAACATACACATTCCCGGTTCATGGAACAATCGACGGATTGTTTTGCACCTGGAACGCCCGCACGTAGAAACGGTAGTATGGGTCAACGGGCAAAAAGCCGGCGGATTGATGAGCCATTGCGTTCCCCATGAATTTGACGTCAGCGATTTGATAAAGACCGGCGATAATCGCGTGGTCATTGCCGTAGACAACACAACGAAGGAAATCAATGTCGGAAGAGATTCCCACAGCATCACCGACCAAACCCAAGGCAATTGGAACGGTGTGGTCGGGAATATATACATAGAGGCGGGAAGTAAAATCTATTTTAATGATATACAAATATTTCCGGATATAAAAGAGAAACAGGCACTTGTTAAAATGACTATCAACAATACCTTAAAAGGCCCACAAAAAGGGAAGATCCGGTTAGCGGCACAAAGTTTCAACAGCGAACGCGAGCATCAAGTCCCCGCCCTGACAATTCCTTTTTCCGCCAAGGAAGGAATCAATGCAATGGAAGTCCTGTTGCCGATGGGCGAAAACGTTCAGCTTTGGGATGAATTTCACCCTGCTCTGTATCAATTGACCGCAACGATTTTCTGCAAAAAGGGTGAATCTACTTCCACCCGGACATTCGGCATGAGAGAATTTACAATTGAAGGAAAGTATTTCCACATCAACGGCCGTCCGGTCGTCCTGCGGGGAACGGTCGAAAACTGCGATTTTCCGCTCACCGGTTATGCTCCGATGGATACGTCTGCATGGCTTCGCGTTTTCCGGATATGCCAATCGTTCGGATTGAACCATGTCCGGTTCCATTCCTATTGTCCGCCGGAAGCGGCGTTTATGGCAGCCGATTTAACAGGCATTTATTTGCAACCCGAAGGTCCCAGTTGGCCGAACCACGGCTCGGGATTGGGATTAGGTCGCCCCATCGACGAGTACCTAATGCTCGAAACCCAACGGATGGCAAAACAATACGGCAATTACGCCTCTTTCTGCATGTTGGCCTGTGGCAACGAACCGGCAGGAAAGTGGGTGCCTTGGGTGAGCCGCTTTGTCGATTATTGGAAAGCCGCCGATTCGCGCCGCGTATACACCGGTGCATCGGTAGGACAAAGTTGGGCATGGCAACCCCGCAATCCGTATCACGTGAAAGCAGGCGCACGGGGATTGGCTTGGGAGAATCGCCCCGAAAGCTGTTCGGATTTCAGCCCGCGCATCGACTCCATTCAACAGCCTTACGTTTCCCACGAAACCGGACAATGGTGCGCCTTCCCCGATTTCTCCGGAATGGGGAAATATACGGGCGTTAAAAAAGCGCATAATTTTGAATTGTTTCAGGAAGACCTTGCCGATCACGACATGAGTGAATGGGGCCATTCGTTTATGATGGCCTCCGGAAAATTACAGGCACTGTGTTATAAACACGAAATCGAAAAAACGTTGCGCACACCCGGTTATGCAGGTTTCCAGTTGTTGGCACTGAACGATTATTCCGGTCAGGGAACAGCCTTGGTTGGCGTTTTAGATGTTTTTTGGGATGAAAAAGGATATATTAACGCAGAGCAATTCCGCCGTTTTTGCAGCGAGACCGTTCCGCTTATCCGTACCGGTAAATTTGTTTACCGCAACAACGAAACCTTGTTCGCCGATGTGGAAATAATACATTTCGGACCAGCGCCTATCCCTGATGCTTCGATTGTATGGAAATTAAAAGACCGGCAGGGACACATCCTATTCTCAGGGAAAATGCTGCCGGGGGATATTCCATTGGGACAAGGTTGTAAGATCGGACAAATCCATATCCCGCTGTCCACCATCCGGGAGGCAACCAAAGTCAATCTGGAAATCGCTATCGAAAACACACCCTACATCAACGATTGGGATTTCTTTATCTATCCTGTACAGGAAAAACCGCAACTCACAGGGATTTACAAAACGGATACTTTGGATGAAGCAGCCGTCAAAATATTGCAAAACGGCGGGAACGTTCTTTTGCTTACCGCCGGAAAAGTGGAATACGGCAAAGACATCGTCCAACATTTATTGCCCGTTTTCTGGAATACTTCGTGGTTCAAAATGCGCCCGCCGCACACTACCGGCATTCTGGTGAATCCGGCTCATCCGGTATTTAAGGATTTTCCAACCGATTATCACAGCAATCTGCAATGGTGGGAATTGGTTCACAATGCGCAAGTCATGCAACTAACCGGTTTCCCGAAAGGTTTTCAACCCTTGATTCAGAGTATCGACACCTGGTTTCTCAACCGTAAAATCGGAATATTGTTTGAAGCCAAGATACTGAATGGAAAACTGATCGTATGCAGTGCCGACATCAAAAGCGATTGGGAAAACCGACCGGTCGCGCAACAATTATATACCTCCATCGTCCGGTATATGCAATCGGATGCTTTCCAACCGGCATATACCGTAGAGGTGGAATCGGTCCGCGACCTTTACAGGAAAGCGGATAAACGAGTGAATACCTATACATCGGATGCTCCGGATGAATTGAAGAATTGAAAATGATGAAATATAAAAACATTGCATTATTCGGTTGTATTGTTTGGATAACGACGTCTTCGTTTATGGCTTTGCCGGAAAAAGCAGAGAAGATGGTGCGAAAAAACAGTTTTCCGGATTGGGTGCCAACCGTTGGAGCGCAAACGAAACCGGGAAATAAAACCCGTTACAAAGCGAATGATTACGGCGCTTCCGGTGATGGTATCACATTGAATACAGCATTCATACAAGCGGCGATTGACGATTGTGCTTCCCAAGGCGGCGGACAAGTCGGATTTGCTCCGGGCGTTTACCTGACAGGAGCGATTTACCTGAAAAGCAATGTCAAATTATATTTAGCAAAAGACGTTACATTGAAAGCAGTCAACCGGTTAGAAGAATTTCCGGAATTGCCGACACGGGTGGCCGGTATAGAAATGATTTGGCCCTCTGCAATTATTAATGTACTGAACCAAAAAAATGTAGCGATTACCGGCGAAGGCGTTGTCGATGGCGACGGAAAATACCTGTGGGACAAATATTGGGAAATGCGTAAATCATACGAAAAACAAGGCTTACGATGGATTGTCGATTACGATTGCAAACGGGTGCGCTCTTTGCTGGTATCGGAGTCAAGCGATGTTACCGTCAGCGGATTGACTTTCTTGAGAGCGGGTTTCTGGACGATTCAGTTGTTATATTCCTCACATTGCTCGGTCAGCGGCGTTACCATTCGCAACAATACGGAAGAACGAGGTCCCAGCACCGATGGCATTGATGTCGATTCTTCCCATCACATCTTAATTGAAAATTGCGATATTGATTGTAACGACGACAATATTTGCCTCAAAGCCGGACGGGACGCCGACGGCTTGCGTGTCAAACGGCCCACCGAATACGTCTTTATCCGGAATTGTACCGCTCGTCAAGGAGCCGGATTAATCACTTGCGGCAGTGAAACTTCCGGTGATATCCGTTATATTTATTGCACCGAAAGCAAAGCGTTGGGTACAAGCGCCGCTTTGCGCATCAAATCGGCAATAACAAGAGGAGGGATGGTCGAATTTGTTTATATGAACAACATACAAGCCGACGGGGTAAAATATGTTTTTAACTGCGATATGAACTGGAATCCATCGTACAGTTATTCGACATTGCCCGAGGGCTACAAAAACAAACCGTCGCCTCCTCATTGGAAAATCTTGTTGCAACAAGTGGATAAAACACAAGGTTTACCCCGTTTCAAAAACATTTATTTATCCGATATCCGGGCGGAAAATGCAGAAACGTTTATCAACTGTGTTGGAATGGAACAATCGGTGATTCGGAATGTGGAGATGACCGATTTGGATATCCAAGCGAAAAAGATAGGCACGATCCGCTACACGGAAAATTTCCAAATCATAAACGGTAATCTGAATATTGCCGATGAGTGAAATCACTCAATTACAGTTCCACCGCCAGCAATTCCGCCCCGGCGCGTTCATAATCGCGTTCGGCTTCCAACACTTTATTGACGGCCTCGTAATAATACTCGATTTCCAGAAAATAATTCAGCAGCGATATTTCTCCCTGTTCCAGGGCTTTTTTCAACAAGGGCTCGTTGTTGTTTTCCGAGAGCGACGAACGGAGTTTCTGCGCATTTTTCTGCAAAGCAACCGCTTGGATATACCTATTCTGCAACCGGTTGAAGACTTGCATCCGGTTATCGTCCAATGCCGATTCCGCCGCCCGCACTTGCGCTTTGGCTTGCTTCACGCGGTTTTTGTTTTCCCAGAGGGGAATGGAAATGCCGAGCGTAATGCCCTGAAACTGTTCACCGGCCACCTTCTCGCTCATATAACCGGTCGAAAATCCCGGCAGGCCCAGGGCGCGGTTTAATTTCACCTGTTGGCGTCCGATTTCGATTTGCCCGTTGGCGTATTGCAAGGCCGGATGCCGGGATTCGATGCCGGCGTACCAATCCTCGAAACCGGCCGGCAGATTACCGGCGGGATAGACCGCATCCGGAAACCGGATGGCTTTTCCGCCGTTCATCCGTTGGAGTTCCAGAAGCAAGGCTGTCTGTTCGGCTTCGATGCGTGTTTGCTCGGCTTGCACGGCGGTCAGGTTCAACTGCGCTTTGTTGTATTCCAGCCGGTTGGCGTCGCCTTTTTCCAAACGGGTTTGATAAGCGGCGGCAATGCTTTCGGCGTTTTGCAACCGGACGGCCGTTTCTTTCGCCAAAGCGTTGTAATACACCAGATCGATACAAACCTGCTTGGCCGAAAGCAACGTATAGATGCGTTCGGACAGGTAGATACGTTCGGCGTTGGCATTCCGTAAACCGGCAATCTTGCTGCGATGACCGTAGGCCGTAGGGAAATCGAACGATTGGCTGACGGCAAAATCCGTCCGGTTGCCTGTAATGCGGGGCGATCCCCACAGGTAATGCATTTCTACTTCGGGATTGGCCGGGTAAATCCCTGTGCGGTTGTCTAATTTCTGCGCTTCCGTTTGCTTGCGCAGAGCGTTGAGCGTAATACTGTTGGCTTCTATTTGCTGTAAAACGGCGTCGTATCCGTTTTGCGCTGCTGCGGCAACAGCGACCGACAGTAGCGACAGACTAATGATTAACTTTCTCATCTTTTTGTTTTCTTTTTTGAATCCATTCGTATACTACAGGAACAATGTAAATATTCAGTAGGGTGGATGTAAGTAATCCGCCCAGTACCACAATCGCCATCGGGCTTTGTATTTCGTTTCCGGGCTTTTCGCCTTGAAATACCAGCGGAATCAGGGCCAGAGCCGCCGTGAGCGCCGTCATTAAGATCGGGTTCAGGCGGTCGAGTGAGCCGTGCACAACGGTTTCGTACAGAGGCGTATGTTCTTGCTGCAAATGCCGGTATTTAGAAATAAGCAGGATGCCGTTGCGCGTAGCGATGCCGAAAAGCGTAATGAATCCGATGATAGACGGAATACTGACAATGCCGGACGTGAAAAACACGGCCAGCACGCCGCCAATAAGCGCCAACGGCAGGTTGAGCAGCACGATAGCCGAGAGCGTCAGGTTTTTAAATTCGCCGTAAAGCAGGAGGAAAATCACGCCCAGGGCCAAAAGAGAAGCCATAAGCAGGGTACGTGAGGCGTTTTCGGCGGTTTCAAACTGTCCGCCGTATTCCACCCGGTAGCCTTCGGGCAATGGGACGTTTTGGGCGATTTTCGTCTGGATGTCTTCCACTACGCTTTTTAGATCGCGTCCCGACACATTGGCCGAGATAACGATTTTCCGTTGCACATTCTCGCGCGAGATAGCGTTTGGCCCACCGGTAGAAACCACGTCGGCAATTTCTTCCAAGGGAATCTTCCGTCCGTTACCGGTATCGATCAGGGCCGCTTTTACCTGTTCGATGCTTCCGGTGTAGTTTTTATTCAGCCGCAGAACGAGGTCGAAACTGCGTTGCCCTTCGTAGATGTCGGCTAATTTTTCACCGGCGAAAGCCAGTTCGACGAAACGATTGAACGCCTCGATCGTGATTCCGTACTGGGCCAGCATTTCGCGGTTGGCGCGAATCTGCAATTGCGGCGTTTCGGTTTGTTGCTCCACCGACACGTCTGCCAATCCTTCAATACCTTGAATGGACGACTTGATCCGGTTTCCCATTCGGAACAAACTACTCAAGTCGGGGCCAAACAGTTTGATGGCGATGTTCGCCCGCGTCCCCGACAGGATATGATCGATGCGGTGGCCGAGCGGCTGACCTACGGTGGCTACTACGCCCGGAACGCCTGCGAGCGCCTCGCGAACGGCGGCCATAAACACCGCACGTTTCCGCTTCCCCAGCGTGAATTGCACTTCGATTTCCGAACTGTTGGGCGCCTGCGAATGTTCGTCCAGTTCGCCGCGTCCGGTTCGTCGTGCCGTGCCGGTTACTTCGGGAATCTTCATCAGTTCGGTTTCCATCCGGTTTCCCAGGCGGTTGTTTTCTTCGATCGACACGCCCGGCTGAGTAATGGCCGAAACCACCAACGAACCCTCGTTGAAGTCGGGAAGGAAACTCTGTCCCATCGTAAAAAACAAAACGATCGAAACGCAGAAGACGCCCACCGTGGAATACAATACCTTCTTTTTGTTCCGGAGCGCCCAGGCAAGGGAAGTGCCGTAAGCGGCGGTAAGTTTGCCGACCAACCAGTTGTCTTTTTCGTTTTTATTCAAATACGTTTCGCCCGAAAGCATCAGTTTGCACATCAGCGGTGTCAGGGTCATGGCAACGATCAGCGACATAAACAGCGAAACGATGTAGGCGATACCCAAGGGTTTCAGCATGCGTCCCTCCATTCCCGAAAGGAAAAACAAAGGCACAAACGCCACAATAATAATAAAGGTAGCATTCAGAATAGAAGCGCGGATTTCGCGCGACGCATCGAACACCACATCGAATACCGGCAGGCGCTCGCCTTTCGGCCTGCGGTGATTTTGTCGCAGGCGCTTATACACGTTTTCCACGTCGATAATGGCATCGTCTACCAGCGAACCGATGGCGATACACATCCCGCCGAGCGTCATAGTATTGATATTCATCCCCAGCAGATGCAGGATGATAACCGTTCCCAGCAACGAAAGCGGAATAGCCACCACCGAAATAACCGTTGTGCGAAAACTCGCCAGGAAGAGAAACAGGATGAGGATAACGAACAACGCACCCTCCAGCAGTGCACTGCCGACGTTGCGAACCGAGGCTTCGATAAAATCGGCCTGGCGGAAAATGCGCGTATCCATTGTTACGCCCTCGGGCAACGACGATTGCAGCTCTGCCAGGTTCCGTTCGATCTTTTCTGTTACCTGCAACGTATTGATGTTGGGCTGTTTCGATACCGACAGGATAATCGCCGGTCGCGCGTTCTGCGAAGCATACCCCAGTTGGATGGCAGCGCCGACGGTTATTTCGGCCACATCCGACACGCGCACCGGCCGTCCGTTGACGGTTTTAATCAGTGTAGAACCCAGCTCTTCCAGGTCGTTCGTGCGGGCTATACCGCGCAAGGCGTACTCGTTGCCGTAATCGCGGAGGATGCCGCCGGCCGAGTTGTCGCTGAACGTGCGACCGGTCTGCGCCAATTCGTCCATCGTAACCCCGTAGCGATCCATGCGCTGCGGGTCGGCCAGAATATGATACTGTTTGCTGTCGCCGCCGATAATAGTTACCTGCGATACGCCGCCCGTGGCCAGTATAGCGGGTTTGACTACCCAATCGGCCAGGGTGCGCAAATCCATAAGCGAAACGGAATCGGACTGCAATCCGATAAACAGGATTTCGCCCATGATACTCGATTGCGGAGCCAGCGTCGGCGCAATGCCTTCGGGCAGGGCGTCGCCGAGCGTTTGCATTTTTTCGCTGACTATTTGCCGGGCGTTGAAAATGTCGGCGCCCCAATTAAATTCCACCCATACGAAAGAATAGCCTTGCATCGAAGCCGAACGTACACGGCGGACATCGGTTGCGCCGTTGACCGCCGTTTCGATGGGGAAAGTTACCAAACGTTCCGTTTCTTCGGCCGAGAGTCCCTGCGCGTCGGTCATCACTACCACGGTGGGAGCCGTAAGGTCGGGAAATACATCTACATCCATTTTACCGGCAGTGTATGTGCCGCCGATTATCAATAACAGCGCTCCCAAACCGATAAAGAGTTTGTTGTTGAGCGAGAATAATATAATTTTGTTTAACATACCTTCGGCGGATTAATGCGCGTGGCCGGAATGTACGTCGACGGTTCCGGCAGCTTGTGCAAGTTTAATAAAAAGGGCGCCCCGGCTTACAAGGGTTTCCCCTTCTTCCACGCCTTTCCTGATTTCGGTACGCAGTCCGTCCGTCGCTCCTTTGTCAACCGCCCGTTTCTCGAATGTTTCGGGCGACCGTTGCACGTAAACAAAATAATGGCCCATTTCTTCCACAATGGCTGTGTTGGGAACGGTCAAAGCGCGTGTGTTGGTTTGGGTTTGGATGAACAGTTCGACGAACCGTCCCGGCAAAAGTCCCGCGCTGTGATTCACCCGAAAGACAACGGGCGCCAAGGGATGATCGATGTCGGTCGTTTGACCGTAAGCCACCAACCGTCCGTTTAATTCTTCGAGAGTGTAGGTGCGATTAGTGTCCGGCACG
Organism: Dysgonamonadaceae bacterium; assembly: GCA_031270075.1. Classification (GTDB taxonomy): domain Bacteria; phylum Bacteroidota; class Bacteroidia; order Bacteroidales; family Azobacteroidaceae; genus Azobacteroides. The sequence goes on along the minus strand of JAISYG010000005.1, from coordinate 1,595 downwards.
CGAATATGGGCCGATTGGATGCTGCTGAGCGCATCGAAGTATTTGGTCTGCAGTTCCGCTTTGATATACAATGCGCGGTTTTGCGAAACCACCATCACCGCCTGTCCCGCTTCGGCGTATTGTCCGTTGCGTACCAGCAGGCGTGCGATAAATCCGTTTACCGGCGAAGTTACCGTTTGTTTTCCTGTCGGGAAGTTCCGTTTCAGATTGTTGAATACGGCTTCGGCATGGGCAAAATCCGTCCGGCTTTTCAACAGTTCGCTTTGAGAAACGATACGATCGTTGGCCAGCGCCTGTTTGCGTTCGTATTCGGTTTTGGTACGGTTGTACTCGGCTTCGGCTTCGGCGTAGCGTACCGAAAGATTGTTGTCGGCTGCGCCGCTACCGTCGATAACGAACAGGGTTTGTCCGGCGCCGACGGCTTTTCCTTCCACCAGATTCTGATTGTCGGGAAAAATAACTGCGCCTTCCGTTTTAGCGGTAATGATCCGTTCGTCGCTTTGCGCCGGCTGGATTTGTGCGGCCGTGCGGATAACCGGTCCGAAAGCCTGGGGGCGGATTTCTTCTACGGCAAAGTCTATCTTCTCCTGTTGTTCGTGAGTGAATAGGGTAGTGTTGTCGTTTTCGATTACGGCTTCGGGTTCTTCCCGATGCGAATCGTGCGTGTGTCCGGCGCATCCCGTCAGAACAACACACATTGTTATGATATATAAATATGTTTTTAATTTCATTTGGTTGATTTTTGAATTGTTATAAAATTATCTTGGGGGGGGAAGTGCTGTCATTCCGCGCATGACGCGGAATCCCCGTCTAACCGTTCAAGGCTATTGAAAGGTCGTCGGGAGAGGATGGGGCTTCGCTTCACTGCGCCCGTCCTGACAGAATCAGCAAACCGGGGGCGCCCGCAATCCGATAGACCGGGCGATAAATTCGGTGGAGGGAAAAGGTATATACGGCTTTAACCGGAAAGGTAATCCGGATAAAGCAATTCTTTTTGTGATGGAACAGTCGGGACACAGAAACAACAGACAAACCACCGGCTGGAACTTGGCGTCCAAAGACGGGGAAACTTGTTTATGGTGGTCGACCTTGGCGTAAATAGTGCTTAACTGGCAATCTTTCCAAGCGCTGTTTTCGTCCGTATCGCCACAGGGATGCATTGCGTCGTTAGGCTCGTGATGATGATGAACGGTGCACATGGTCGCCGGCATTTCCGGATGATGGTGATGGGGAATAACCGCATGAGCCAATAATGCGATATGGGCAAGCAAGAGGAACGATATGAATACTGCTCTTTTCATGCGATTGAGTGAAAACGGGTGGCAAAGGTAAGAAAAATAGTTGAAAAAATGTATTTAATTCAGGTTTTTCTACCGCGCGCTGTAAAAAGTTTGGTACAAAATTTGATGTAATAAAAAAAAGGATTATCTTTGACCCGTAAAAATAGCTGGAAATCAGCGAAATATGTAAAATATTTTACAATAATAGTTACAAAAGAAACGCAACAAGGGAATGTACGGAAACAACAGAAATAGGTATATCGGCAGGGGGATACACTCCCTGGTCGTCGTGCGGGATAACCAGATGAAGCTGCC
>JAISYG010000152.1 GCA_031270075.1 Dysgonamonadaceae bacterium | reverse complement strand
ACTCTTGATGGAGGGGTACCATTTTTTCGGCGACGTCCTGTCTAAAGGATTCGCCCGTTCGACTTTGTTAAATACAATCGGCATTTTGTTATAGGTATTAAATTGTTAATAAAAAAGCTCGTCCGGTTTTCTTCCCAACAGGAAAAAAACCGGACGGACTTGTTGCTATTCCTTCCTTTGCTCCAAGCGTTTGAAGCAGAGATAATATTATATAACTTATTGACTTACAGTCAATCCGCCAAGGGGGGGGGATTTTGGCACCTTCATTTTGTTATTGAGCACGATAACCAGGGGGTTCACCCCCTGGCCGGTATCTCTATTTTCTGCGCTTCCGTACATGCTCTTCTTGTGTTTTCTTTGTAACTATTATTGTAAAATATTTTACATATTTCGCTGTTCACCAGCGATTTTTACGGGTCAAAGATAAATCTTTTTTTTTATTCTGTCAAATTTACTACCAATAATCAAAGAATTTTGAAAGAATTTTTATTGGGATCCTTTTTTCGTCCTTGCCCTTGCTCGGCGAAGGCTCCAGGCTTCGTCGAGCGGGGGGCGTTTCATCCGGGGTAGCTAATGGTCGTATTCAGCACTTGTAAAAAAACTTTTTTCATTTGCACGTGTTTGGAAAACCGAGGTTTTTATCTAATTTTGTATGCTAATTCAAATATGTATATGAAAAATTCGAGATACACTCTTTTATGGGGCTTTTTCCTCTTCTTCTGGATTGCCTCGTTCCTCGTCCGCACGGCCTTATTGGTGTGGTCGTTTTCAAAAGCCGGATTGACTTTCGGCGACGTAGCGGGGGTATACCTGAAAGGTTTCCTTTTCGATACGGCTACGGCGGTGTTTTTTAGTCTGCCTTATGCATTGTATTTATTACTGTTACCTCAAAAACTGCTTCAAACGGCTTTGAATCGTTGGGTAACAGCTATTGGTTTTTTCTTGATCATTCTGATTATCTTGTTTTCTTTTTTTGCCGAATTTCCTTTTTGGGAAGAATACGAGAGCCGTTTTAATTTCATCGCCGTCGATTATTTGGTATATACTTATGAAGTAGTGAATAATATCAATCAGTCCTATCCTTTACCTGTTCTGATTATCGGCATGTTGTTGTTGTCTGCTTGCGTGATGGTTTTGTTTCACAAATTTCAATTGTTTCAACAAACGTTCCAGTCCCATACTTCCGTGATGAAGCGTTTGGTCTTGACCGGCGTACTGGTGGTTGCCGGCGTTTTATTTCTGATGTTCCTTTCCAATTCTTTTGCAGAAACCCATACCAACCGCTACAAGAATGAACTGAGCAAAGCAGGTATTTTTTCGTTTTTCGCCGCTTTCAAAAACAATGAATTGGATTATGATACGTTCTACCGTACCGAAAACGAAACTAAAATCTTTCATATCGTGCGAAAAGAACTGTCGGAGCCGGATGTCGAATTTACGTCCGGTGCAAATTCCATTCGACGCATCGTTCATTCGACCGATAGTCTGCTGCAAAAGCCCAACGTTATTCTGGTTGTTATCGAAAGCCTCAGCGCCGATTTTATGGGCTATTTCGGAAATACGAAAAAGATTACGCCATCTATCGATTCATTGGCTTACAATAGTTTGATTTTTACCGATCTGTATTCTACCGGAACCCGTACGGTGCGAGGGATGGAAGCCCTGACACTTTGTATTCCGCCAACACCCGGCAACAGCATTGTCCGGCGGCCCAATAATCGCCGGTTATTCAATATTGGAACGGTTTTTCAAGAAAAAGGCTACCAATCCGTTTTTATTTACGGCGGCGACGGTTATTTCGATAATATGAACGCCTTTTTCGGTAACAATGGTTTCGATATTATTGACCGCGGACGCAAAATGAGTGTAGGCGACAAATTTACCGGTACACGCACAACGATTCCCGATAGTGAAGTCCGTTTTGAAAATGCCTGGGGTATTTGTGATGAAGATTTATATCGTGCGGCGATTCACGATGCCGACAAGAAACACCGGCTTGGGCATCCGTTTTTCCAGTTTGTGATGACTACTTCCAATCATCGCCCTTATACTTATCCGGATGGAAAAATTGATATTCCTTCCGGATCGGGACGTGATGGCGCCGTAAAATATACCGATTACGCTCTTGGACAATTTATCCGTCAAATACAGCAAAAACCTTGGTTCGAGAATACAGTGATTATGGTGGTGGCCGACCATTGCGCAAGTAGCGCCGGAAAAAATGAGATTAATGTATCTAAATACCATATCCCTTGCCTGATTTATAACTTAAAAGGCGATTATCCGAAAACCATCGGGAAACAATGTTCCCAAATGGATGTGTTTCCTACCTTATTCGCCCTCTTGGGTTGGTCGTATGAAAGTAATTTTTTCGGCAGGAATGTATTGTCCGACAACTTTTCTCCCCGCACCTTTGTTGGCACTTACCAGCAATTAGGTTATTTGCAGAATGATAGTTTATTAATACTAAGTCCACAGCAACGAGCGGAAATGTATCTTGTCAATGCGGAAAAAACCGAATTAACAACTATTGATATGGATAATTCCTTATTAGATAAGGCGATTTCGTATTACCAAGCAGCCTGCCGGTTATTTAAAAGTGGAGGAATGAAGGAGTAGTTCAAATATTTTTACTACTTTTGCAAACGAAGAATAACATGAATGTAAGTATGAAAATTCACAGAGAAGGACGCACTATTATTCTGGCTGTCTTTATTTTGTTAGCGTTGATTAATATCGGGCTTTATTTTTACGCATCCCGTTTGTTGATTTATGTATTAATTTGGTTGGTTTCCTTGTCCGTATTGGGCGCCATTGTTTTCTTTTTCCGGAATCCGATGAGTTTGTTTACAGGCGATACAAAAGATATTGTAGTAGCGCCGGCCGATGGCAGGGTAGTGGTGATTGAAGAAGTATTTGAAACCGAATACTTTCAGGAAAAGCGGTTGCAGATTTCCATTTTTATGGGTTTGACCAATGTACATATTAACTGGATACCGGTGGATGGGAAAATTGTACATTATTCACACCAGAAAGGACGCTTCCGGGCGGCTTACCTGCCCAAATCAAGTACAGAAAACGAACGTTCGACCGTAGTGATTGCTCGTCCGAACGGAGAGCAGATTATGGCCCGCCAAATTGCCGGTGCAATGGCTAAACGCATTGTAACTTATGCGAAAGAAGGCGAAAAATGTCATATCAACGAACAGTTGGGTTTCATCAAATTCGGTTCGCGTGTCGATCTCTTTCTTCCTTTGGATGCGGAAATAAGGGTCGAGTTAGACCAGAAAGTATATGGAAACCGGGATATTATTGCACGCTTAAAATAAACGAAATAAAATGAAGCAGGTTCCTAATCTGATTACATGCCTGAATCTTTTAGCAGGAAGTTTTGCCTGTGTCATGGCGCTGAAATTCAATAATTACACAGGAGCGTTTATTTTCATAGTCCTGGCGGCTGTTTTTGATTTTTTAGACGGACTGGCCGCACGCTTGCTAAAAGCGTATTCCAAATTAGGCGCCGAACTGGATTCGCTGGCCGATGTAATTAGTTTCGGATTGGCGCCGGGGTGCGTCGTATATTCTTATTTTTCGAGTTATACCGGCGTTGCCGGTTTTCCCTTATTGGCTTTTCTGTTACCGGTATTTTCCGCTTTGCGCCTGGCAAAATTCAATATTGATACGCGGCAGACGACTTCGTTCCTGGGATTGCCGGTTCCGGCTTCGGGCTTGTTCTGGTCGTCACTGATACCGTCTATTCATTGGATAGCGGTTTATTTTTCGATTGTTAGTGTATTGACCGTCGTTGTCATCCTGATAATTGCTTTCTGCTTATTGATGGTATCGGAATTACCGATGTTTTCATTGAAATTCAAGAATTTGAAATGGGCAGACAACCGCTGGCCGTTTTCGTTGATTGGGATTTCGGTAGTCGTTATGGCGGTATTTACGACTTGGGGGATGGCATTACTGGGGATTAGTGTGATTGTTTTGGTTTATATTCTTTTGTCGGTAATCAAAGTCGTTATCGAAAGACCGGCTCAATGAAAAAAAACTTACCCGTTTTAGAAAAACTCCTGATTACCGGCATTGCAGCCGAAGGCAAAGCCATTGTTCGGCACAACGACCTCGTGATTTTCATCCCTTTCGTCGTTCCCGGCGATATAGTAGATGTTCAGTTAACACGGAAGAAAAATTCGTATGCTGAGGGGAGAGCAGTCCGTTTTCATGAATATTCAAAGCAACGGATGGACGTTTTTTGTCGACACTATGGCGTTTGCGGCGGATGTAAATGGCAAATCCTACCTTATTCCGAACAAATCCGCTATAAACAACAACAGGTTACGGACAGTCTGACTCGCATCGGCAAAGTGCCGTTGCCCGAAATTTCACCCATTCTGGGTTCGGAAAAAACCCGGTTCTACCGGAACAAACTGGAATATACTTTTTCAAATAAGCGGTGGATGACTGCCGAAGAAGTGCAATCAGGACAACCGTTCGGTAATCGGAATGCTTTAGGTTTTCATATTCCGGCCATGTTCGATAAAGTACTGGATATCGACGAATGTTGGTTGCAAGCCGAACCGTCTAATTCCATTCGATTGGAAATCAGGAAATTTTGCATCGACAACAGTTATGAGTTTTTCGATCTGCGTAGTCAGACGGGATGGATGCGGAACCTTATCATCCGCACTTCCACTACCGGTGAAGTGATGTTGATTGTCGTATTTTATGAAGACCATCCGGAAAAACGCGAAGCGCTTCTGAATCATATTGCCGAATGTTTTCCCGCAATTACATCCCTTTTATACATTATCAATCAGAAAGCCAACGATACGATTACCGACCAAACGGTGCATGTTTTCAAAGGGAAAGACCATATTTTCGAGCAAATGGAAGGCCTACACTTCAAAATCGGGCCGAAATCCTTCTATCAAACCAACAGTGAGCAAGCGTATAACCTGTATAAAATTGTCCGTGATTTTGCCGGATTATCCGGAAACGAATGGGTTTACGACCTTTACACCGGCACCGGAACCATCGCTAATTTCATTGCCAAAAATGCAAAACGAGTCATTGGTATAGAGTTTGTTCCGGAAGCGATTGAAGATGCGAAAATCAATTCGGAACTTAACGGAATTACGAATACCTTGTTCTTCGCCGGTGATATGAAAGATTTATTGAATGTGGATTTTATTAGTCAATACGGCCACCCGGATGTGATTATTACCGACCCGCCCCGTGCCGGTATGCATGACGATGTGATCGATGCGATTTTGTTTGCCGGACCACAAAAAATTGTTTACGTGAGTTGCAATCCGGCGACTCAAGCCCGCGATTTGCAATTGTTGGATCAAAAATACCGCATAACGCGCGTGCAACCTGTGGATATGTTTCCGCATACCCATCATGTGGAAAATGTGGTATTATTAGAACTGAAACCGGATTTCCATCAGGCTTTCCATAATGCTCCTGATTTTAGCTTGCCGGCGTAAAAGATAAGTCGTGGGTTCGTTTGGATTCAGTTCGGTAGGATTGATCAGGCAAGCAGCAATCCAGGCCGATTGGGAAATATCCAATGCACGTGCCGGAATAGCGAATGTTTTCTTTGCCATTGCCTCCGCGCCAAACACAGCGTTGCTCATTTCCACAGAATTGAGATAAACTTCGAGAATACGTTCTTTTCCCCAGGCAAATTCGATAAGAATGGTAAAATACGTTTCAAATAGCTCGTGAAAAAAATGATTGCCCGGTAACAGAAAGATATTCCTTGCTGTTTGTTGCGAAATAGTTGTGTTTTCCACATACAAGGTGCGTGCACCCCGGTTGATAGTCAGATTGGTTTTTTCGGTATCAAATCCATTGTGAATAAGAAACATATAATCTTCCGATGCGATAACGGCTTGCATTAAATGGGGGGACATTTCCGATAGGGGTTTCCATTGATGATGGAGATGCACTTTTTCGCCCGAAACCAATTGTTTGATATTCCGGACGAACATATAGGGCGTATAATACACCGGAACGTATTTGTAAAGAATAACGAACAGCAGGCTCAGAACAAACAACGACAAGAGAATAGTGCGTATTCCTCGAAAGATTTTCCCGACCCACTTTTTCATGTCAACTGATTTACAATATGAATGGTTTGGCAAACAGTCAATGCCGCCGTTTCGGTACGTAAACGGGTATTGCCTAATGAAACGGCTTGATATTTTTGCGACAAAGCCAACGCCACTTCTTCTTCGCTGAAATCACCTTCGGGGCCAATCAGGATTCTTGCATTTTCACCTTTGCGATAAGCGCAACTTAAGAATGGTTTTTCGCCCGGATAGCAATGCGGAATGAATTTTTGTCCTTCAAAAGGCTGTTTGACGTATGAATCGAAGCCGGTCATTTCGTGTAATTCCGGCAAGACAGCTTTTTCCGATTGTTTCATGGCGGCGATTAGAATTTTCCGGATACGGTCGAAATTCAATGTTTTTCGTTCGGAATAACGAGTGTTGAGAAAAGTGAGGGTATCGATTCCCATTTCGGTAGCTTTTTCGGCCAGCCATTCTATCCGGTCGGCGTTTTTGGTGGGCGCTACGGCTATTTCGATCCGAACCGGACACGAAGGTTGGGCTATGCTGGTTTCTTGAATGTATAATTGGCATCGTTTAGGATTTGCCTCCGTGATTTGAGCCTTATACAAATGGCCTTTGCCGTCGGTAACGTCGATTGCATCCCCTCTTTGTTTACGTAAAACCTTTATGCAATGTTGCGATTCTTGTTCCGGTAATTCCGGATAAAGCAGAATATCGGGAGCGTAAAACAGTAACATATTATTTGAATTGAATGGTTTGAACGCCAATAAGTTTATCGTATCTCCAACCTATCGGGCGGGCGTAGACCATGACCCGGTATTCGTTTTCCGTTTGATAATAATCACCTTCAACCAAAGCGGCAGATGCCGGCGATGTATTGTTTTTTCGGTTAACGTACAAATAGTTATAATATCCTTCTTTTAATAGAACCGATTTGATATAGCCGTTATCGGCAGCGCTGTATTCTATTTGCGAACGCGTATCCAGAATATTGTTGAACGCCTCACTCAAAATATACACGTTGTCCTGAAACGGCTGATTGCAGGGAAGATAGAAATGAACAAAATGGTAATCGGCTTCGATATCCGAATCTTCGGCTTCGTTGTTGCGAACAAATAGGCGACCGTTGATATCTTCATTGAAAAGATACGACCGGTTGCTTCGCAACGCATCCGGTTTCAATGTGGTATGGTAATAAGGGTCGTAAAATTCAACTGCTTCAATATGCAAGCCGGCGTAATGGATGGTGGTCATTTCAAAGCTGCGGTATTCGTTGCCCGCTTCAAATATCAAGGTTGGCGAGTGGTCATACAATGCTTTTTTGTTTTGCAAATTGAGCGGTTTTACTAATTTAGCTTCGTTATCGAAACGATTGTTTTGCAGGACATAGACTTTCAAATCCTGTATCGGCGATTGAATATCGTTTCCGTAATTGACTTCAAAACTGACGGCCTGATATTTTGTATTCACACCCTTATCGGTTACCGGCGATACTTGCATTTGAATTCCCGCTTGCGGTTCAACAACTGAAAAACAAGCGGTTAGAACCGTTTGAGAACCGTTTGCCGACAGGATCTGCACCACATAATTCCCGGATACTTTCAGATGTACTTGTTCGTTTGGGATTAGCAAACGGTAATTCACGTAATCCATCGTAGTATTGAAAGAATGTGCGTAATCGTCTACCGGATAATTTTGCAGGCCGTCTAAATATTCCGATTGGGCTAATTGTGAAGGCGTCCAACCGGCGTCGCAATGAAGAATGCGATATGTGAAATATTCGGGCGTAGCACCCAGAAGGTCGAAACTGATTTCGATGGATTCGTTTTGTTGCAGTTGGATGATAGGAGGCAAATTCCAATGACCGGAAGGGAATACCCGTAACGTCCGGATAGCTTCGGAAAGGGTTTCTGTCCGGAAAGTTTGGGCATATACTGTATAATTTGTTATATACACTAAAATATAAAAGAGGAATGCAATTGTATTTCTCATGGTGCAAAATTACAAATAGTAATTGATTTTTTGCTATTTTTGTGATAATAATAATAGTGCATTTATGAAAATTTTGATTGAGGACAGCAAAGACTTGGCATTCATTCACAATACCCGGAATTTTATATAAATACGGAGAAAGCGGTCATCCGGCGGGATTGTGCAAAGCGGAAAAAATCTATTACGTATGAATAATGTTGAAGCCATTGTAAAAAAGGCGATAGATGCTTTACCTAACCAACTGTAATGGATTTATGCAATAAAATAGCAAGTAAAGAAGGCATTGAGCAGCGATGCAAGTACCAGCAAGAAAGCAAGAAAACATTAAATTAAAAGATTCCACGAAAAAGATCGGATAAAAGTATTGTGTAATTAAAAAGTAAGCAGTATCTTTGCACCGCAATTGAGAGCACTTGCGAGAGAAAAGAAAGAATGGTGTGGTAGTTCAGCTGGTTAGAATACATGCCTGTCACGCATGGGGTCGCGGGTTCGAGTCCCGTCCATACCGCATAAACGCTTGATAAATCATTGATTATCAAGCGTTTTTATTTTATCGTGTTGCGTTTGTGTTGCAAATACATCCAATTATACCACTTCTTCCAATACTGTGAACTATGAAAAACTATTGGAAAATGCCGGAAATTTTCCGAACTTTGTCCCCTGAAAAGAAAACTTCATGGATAAGTACCGCCAAATGTACAATGAAAATTTCTTGGGGACATCCGATGTTTCCATTTTGAAATTTTACTATGCCAGCTTTAAGATACAGCAGGGCAAAGGGAAGGTTACGGATGTGGGCGCTTTTCTGGACGAGTGTGCAAAAATATCCGATGATACTAACGTGCTTCTGAAATTGTTTGGTTTCCTTCCGCTTCTCAATTTGTGCTTTGGAACAGGAAAGGAGCAAAAGCGAATAGCAGAAATAATCAGGACAAAACGTGAAAATGTCGAGAAATTATTCTTGCAGGATAATGTTTCGGATGAAGACATTACAGCTTTACTTTATAATATACCTCCA
>JAISYG010000024.1 GCA_031270075.1 Dysgonamonadaceae bacterium | reverse complement strand
CGTCATCGACCTGCCGGCGACCGGTGCTGCGGATAGTACGGTTGTGTTTAAGGGAGATATCTGTCAATACCTATCAAGGCAACAAGGGAGGACTTATGCTGACGGTACACCGAAGTATCGGTTGCCGACGTCGAATGAGTTTTCTCCGGCTCCCAACGGTACTCCTTGGGATGGGAGTCCGCTTCAGTATGGTTGGAAAAAGGTGGATAGTAACGCCACTGATGCTTGGATAACAAATAATAGTCATCCGGATACCCATGCAGCCGGTACTCGTACGAGTATTGATTGGGGAGCCGCGTTTGGTCTGACGGAGAACTTTTTCCCCGCGTCGGGGATGCGTAATAATAGCGGAGTGTTGGGCCCTACGGGTTCATATGGCGATTACTATACCGGATCAGTGTACAGTGAGTCCAGTGTGTACGGTCCCCAAGGCTACTACCTGTCCCTCCACAGTGGTGGCTTCTACCCGCTCGACAACCTCAACCCGCGTCAGTGCAGTATGTCGGTACGGTGTATCATGCAATAGAGCGGAACACAAGCGACCTGCGGTACAAGCGTGCCTACAAAACAAAAGAACGAAGAGTTGGCCGACGCACGCCCACTCTTCGTTCTTCATTGATAGCTATGGATAAATCATACGCATCGTGATACAGAAACAGTTGCGACGGCTTTCCCGTCCTGTTTTTTTTGAGTCGGATTTTCGCCGCCAGCGAATCGAGCGGATGGGTATCATACGCCGAAATCCAGTTGTCGGGAAGATGCGCACGGGTGGGAATCACATCGCCGGCAAAGATACCGGTTCCTGCTTCCGTTTCAAAGGACGAAACCAATTGCCCTTCCGTATGTCCATCATAAACGGAAAGTTGAAAGCCGGGCGCTATTTCGTAATCATCGTCGGTTACCGGCTGTAACAAACCGGCTGCGAAAACCGGAAGCAGGTCGTCCGGACGGAAAGACTCTTTTTCCATGTCATTCGGATGCAGATAATTCTCCCATTGCCGCTGCGCTACCCAATGCCGGGCCTTGGGAAAGGTGATTTGGATAGCATCCTCCGCATCGCAACGGGTGCAACCGCCGCAATGGTCGAAATGCAGATGCGAAAGCACGACATCCGTTACCTCTTCCGGTTCAAACCCCTCTGCCCGAACCAGAGCGACCATGTCCCGCAGGTGATGAAAACGATAATACGACAGCTTGCCCAACTCCCTACTTCCCACGCCGGTATCGAGGACCATCACCCGGCTGCCGTTCCATACCAGCAGACAATTCATTGCCAACACACAAGTATTATCGTCCGAAGACGGATATTTTCGGCTCCATGCGCGTTTGGGAATGGCGCCGAACATCGCACCCCCGTCCGCATGAAAGAAACCGCTTGCCAGAATTTTATATTGCCACATCGTTTGTATTTTTACACAAAAGTAATCAATTCCGGTTAAGAATCGAACATCCGGTTGGGTTTCAAATGCTGTTTTCCGGTTTGTTTGTAAAAGGTTTGTTTGAGATACTCCCCGATATTCCGTACCTTTGCATCCAAAATGTAACAAACGCATGAGCGAATTAACAAACGAAATACAACGCCGGAGGACTTTTGCCATCATCAGCCATCCCGATGCGGGGAAAACAACATTAACCGAGAAACTCCTCCTCTTTGGAGGCGCCATCCACGTGGCGGGCGCCGTCAAATCGAATAAAATCCGGAAAACGGCCGCTTCCGACTGGATGGAAATCGAAAAGCAACGCGGTATCTCCGTGGCTACTTCCGTGATGGGTTTCGATTACGACGGTTACAAAATCAATATCCTCGATACGCCCGGCCACCAGGATTTTGCGGAAGATACTTACCGCACCCTGACGGCGGTGGACAGCGTAATCATCGTCGTCGATATTGCCAAAGGCGTAGAAACCCAAACCCGTAAGTTGATGGATGTTTGCCGGATGAGGAAGACGCCGGTCCTGATTTTCGTCAATAAGTTAGACCGCGACGGGAAAGACCCTTTCGACCTCTTGGACGAACTGGAACAGGAACTCCGGATTCGTGTCCGTCCGCTAAGCTGGCCTATTGAGCAGGGCGTCCGCTTCAAAGGGGTGTACAATATTTATGAGGAAAAATTAGATCTCTATACGCCGAGCAAGCAAACCATCACCGAATCGATCGAAATTAAGGATATCCGCAGCCCGGAAATGGAAAAACATATCGGCAGCGATCAAGCGGAAAAACTCTGCGCCGACCTGGAACTGATTCAGGGGGTGTATGCGGAATCGCAGGGGACGGCGGATCCAGTCCGCTATTACAGTCTGGTAGAACAATACCTGCAAGGCGATCTGGCGCCGGTTTTCTTCGGTTCGGCCCTGAACAATTTCGGCGTCAAGGAACTGTTGGATTGTTTTGTGCGGATTGCGCCTTCGCCCCGCCCGGTCGTAGCGGAAGAGCGAACGGTCGATCCCGAAGACCCGTTTTCCGGATTTATCTTTAAGATTCACGCCAATATGGATCCCAATCACCGGAGTTGCATTGCTTTCCTGAAAATCTGTTCCGGGAAATTCGAGCGGAATGCCGGTTACAGGCATGTCCGTTTCGACAAAACGATGAAATTTTCGCAAGCCACGGCCTTCATGGCGCAGCGGAAAGAAACGGTCGACGAGGCTTACGCCGGCGATATCGTCGGTTTGCCCGATACCGGGAATTTCAAAATAGGCGATACGCTGACCGCCGGCGAAGCCTTGCACTTTAAAGGATTGCCGAGTTTTTCGCCCGAAATGTTCAAATACATCGACAACGCCGATCCGATGAAAACGAAGCAACTGAACAAAGGTATCGACCAGCTGATGGACGAAGGCGTAGCGCAGCTTTTTACCAACCAATACAATGGCCGGAAAATTATCGGAACGGTTGGCCAGTTGCAGTTTGAAGTCATCCAATACCGCCTGCTGCATGAATACGGCGCCCGGTGCCAGTGGGAACCCATCCATTTATACAAAGCTTGCTGGATAGAAAGCCGGTCGGCGGAGGCGCTGGATCATTTCAAGAAGCGTAAATACCAATACATCGCTTCCGACAAACAGGGACGCGATGTTTTCCTGGCCGATTCGGCTTATGTGCTGCAAATGGCTCAACAGGATTTCCCGGATATACGCTTTCATTTCCGATCGGAGTTTGGATAAAAGGCCGCGGAAGGTGTATCTTTGCCGTCGCAAAGAACTTTTCCGAACACCGGTTTTTGCAGATAATCCTTGACTGCGTGTTATCTTTTTTCCTTTTTTACGTCTTAATTATAAACGACGATACATGCGCAAGAATCTTCGGTGAGTGGAATCATTAAAAAAGTAAATCATTAAAAAATTACAGGCATGAAAAAAACAATGCTGTCATTCGTGTTCATCGTTGCATTGAGTGCTCAGGTCGTTGGGCAGGATGTGAATACGATGCTTTCCAAGCTATCGAAGCATGAAAATGTACACAGAATTGCTGTCGGTTCTTTCGGGATGTTTTTCGTTAAGATAGTGGGAGGCATTGCCGGCGGACGGGAGGCGTTGAAAGGAATGAAAGGAATCCAATCGCTCGAACTTTTCGCTGTGAGCGATGAATGTTCCGCCAAGGAAAAAGCGATACTCCGGGAGCAATTGCAGAACCTGAAAGACGATCGGGAATATGCTATGCTGATGCAGATTAAAAAAGAAGGCGATTTCGTACGCTTTTTGATTCAAAAGGAGAAAGATGCCATTAGGGAAATGCTGATGGTTGTATTATCGGGCGATGACGACGGCGGAGAATCGGTGGTGATCCGCTTGAAAGGCCATTTCAAAGAATCCGACCTGGCCGAGTGGGTGGCGAAAAACAAGTGAAAGGACGATGGACAGTGATCATTTCAAACGAATCTTTCTTCCTTTCCACAAGAAATTGTACCGGATGGCTTACCGTTTCCTCGAAAATCAGGCCGATGCCGAAGATATGGTGCAGGAAACCTACATCAAACTGTGGCAAAAGCGCCTTGAACTGGAATCTCTGCTGAATCCTGAGAGTTTTGCGGTAACCTTGCTGAAAAACAGTTGCCTGGATTTCCTCCGGAAAGTCCGCCCCGAATGGTTGCCGGTGTACGAAATCGCGCTTGCAGCACCGGAATCCCTGGCGGAACAAATCGAAAACCGGGAACAGTTGGAGCATATCCAACAAATTGTCGACCAACTGCCCGAACAACAAAAACAAGTGGTGGAACTGAAAATCTGGGACAATCTTTCGGACGAAGAAATCGAACAGCGTACCGGATTGAAAAAAGGAAACATAAAAGTAATCGTTTCACGGGCGAAGAAAACAATTAAAGAACGTTATTTACAATGCGAAAAAGATGAAAACAGATGATTTACTCAATGGAATAGAAGTTCCGGCAGGTCTGGAATCCCGCCTGGAAACGCTGATCGACCGTTTGGCGGAAGAAGAAAAGCAATCGGCCAACCGGATCCGACAAACGCGCCGGTGGATAAGCGGCATAGCGGCAAGCGTGATCCTCCTTCTCACTATCGGAATCGCATTTTCCGATTATTCAACCCCTGCCGGATGGACGGCGCAGACAACCCTTTCGGAAGAACAGGAACAGGCTTGCAGGGAAGCCGAAAAAGCCTTGATGCTGGTTTCCCGGCATTTCAACAAAGGAATCGACCAGCTGTCACTGGCCATGAACGAGATAGAAAAAACAAATTACACACTTCATAAAACAATAAAAAGATGAAAACAAAAAGTATTATCACCGTTGTCTTACTGCTTCTGACAGTAAGCGCAAGTTTTGCACAAAATGATTGGTTTGATAAATTTTCCGATCAGAAAGACATTACGCAGGTAACTCTTACCAAGGCATTGTTACAAATGGCGCCTTCGATGACCTCCTCGGCGAGTATGAATGGAATAGAGATTAAGGATATTGTTACTAAACTGGAACAGATCGATATCTTTACTTCCGACAAAGAGGCAACCAAACGAATGATGCGGAAAGAAATCACCGCTTTCTTCAAAAACAATACATCATACGAAGTATGGATGAAGATTAAAGACGAAAGCGACAATGTAACTTTTTATGCGCAGAAAGAAGGCGATTCCATTCGATCCTTAGTCATGTTTGTAGACGATGATGTCGATTGTGTGCTTATCCGTTTGCTGGGAACATTCACTACACAGGATATTCAGAAAATTACGAAGAGCAAACTGTAAAGGCTGCATGCCCTCTTGATTCACTCCGCAAGTCATCGACCTGCGGTACAAGCACGACACCCCAAACCACTGCCTGAAAGGCAGGACTTTTATTTAGTCCTGCCTTTCAGGCAGTAGTATAGTATGCATTTCCGGTTTAATGTATAATTTTACTGACGCTTATCCGGTTCCTGTCCCTGTAAAAAACGCTTAGCAAATAGATTCCTTTGGGGAACGATGAAGAGGGAATGATGATGTGCTCCGTTTGCGGTGAAAAAAACGAAGATTGATAATACGACCGTCCCATCCTGTCGACAAGCCGAATTTGCACGGTTTCTTTCGTATAAAAACGAATACAGATGTCGCCGCCCCTTACTCGGACAGCATAATCTTCCGAAGATACCGGCGATTGTATCCGGTTGTATCCACATTCATTTTCATTGAAATACCATTCGCCGGTCTGGTAAATAATCGTTGTTCCTTTCTTTTGATAGTTAATGCCTTCCGCCGTATAGCCCAACAGATAAGCCTGTAAGGGATAAAAATCATGGAGCGAACCGATTCCTTCAATCCAAACGTCAAAACCGGAGTCAAAGTTGAAACGCTTGCGCCTGGTTACCCACTTGAATCGTATCTATTTTTGTAACCGTATACGACACTCCGTTATTTTCCATCGCATCGCCTTCTTTCAGATTAAAATCATACAAAAGCCGTTCGTTCTGTTGGTTTTCCTTGATAAATACTTTTTATCGTCTTCTCTCAGGGCGGCTATGTAGTTTTCGGAGCAGCCAAACAGTAATTTCTTATAATTTACATCGTTAATGACCGTATCGCCTTTCAGGCGATAGCTGCTGTATTCGGTTTCCAAGTCTATTGTGCCGACTTGCCGTACACGGGCATAACTCCAGCGTACACCTTCTTCAACAAGGGAAACATAAATGTAATCCTGCCCTTTCGCAAATGGGACTGAAAGGAGCAGGATTAGGATGGTTGTAAGAATTTTTGTTTGCATAACTAATTACAATTCACTAATATTTAAATTATTTATAAATCCTTTAACTTACAATTAAATCCGAAAGATTTTGCAAAGGTATGGATAAATTTTTAATAAAATTTTTTTAGTTAAATTTCATTCATTTAATACATGGTTTCGAGTAAAACCTGACGTGGTCTTTAATGTCCTGCAGCGACGACCACAAAAGACTTTGGGCAAATCCTTTTATGAAACGGCAACCACATTCTTCCGCGGGTAATCGATCGTATAGTGCAGTCCCCTCATGTATAAAACATTTTCAATGCGCTTCCAACCAATTCTGTCCCACGCCCCATTCGGCGATTAAAGGCGCCTGCAATTCGACAGCCCCTTCCATTTCGTGGACTACTATTTGCTTCACTTGTTCCATTTCGCTGGGAACAACGTTGAAATTCAATTCATCGTGCACTTGCATCACCATTCGCGATTGCAGTTTTTCTTCCCTGAAACGCCGGTAAATCCGGTTCATCGCTACTTTGATAATATCGGCAGCCGAACCTTGTATCGGTGTATTGATGGCGTTTCGTTCGGCATAACCCCTTACGATGGCGTTCCGGGAATTGATATCCGGTAAGAACCGGCGCCGGCCGAAAATGGTTTCCACGTACTTCTTTTCGCGGGCTACGGCGATGCTGTGGTTCATATAAGTCCGGACATCCGGGAAGGTGGCGAAATAGCCGTCGATTAACTCTTTGGCTTCCGTCCGCGAAACATGTAATTGCTCCGCCAACCCGAAAGTGGAGATACCGTAAATAATCCCGAAATTGGCTGTTTTTGCTTTGCGTCGCATATCGCGGGTAACATCCGTCAGGGGCACGCCGAAGATTTTGGCAGCCGTAGCCGCGTGGATGTCCTGCCCGTTGCGAAACGCTTCCAGCATGTTTTTGTCCTGACTGAGATGCGCCATAATGCGCAATTCGATTTGGGAATAATCGACCGACAGGAACAGGCAATCGGGGTCGGGAATAAAGGCGCGGCGGATTTCCCTGCCTTCTTCGTCGCGGACAGGAATGTTTTGCAGGTTCGGATTGGTCGAACTCAGCCGGCCGGTCGAAGTGGTAGCTTGATTGTAGGTCGTATGCACTTTTCCGTCCGCCGGATGAATTAAATCGGGCAAGGCATTGATGTACGTCGACAGCAATTTTTTGATTTTCCGGAATTCCAGAATCTTTTCTACAATGGGATGTTTGCTTTTCAGACTTTCCAATACATCTTCGTTGGTAGTGTATTGTCCCGATCGTGTTTTCCGGGAGTTACCGGTAATTTTCAGGTAATCGAACAGGATTTCTCCCACCATTTTCGGCGAGTTGACATTAAATGTTTTTCCCGCCAAGCGGAAGATGGCCTGTTCAATTTCGTCCAAATGCTGTGTTAATACGATGGATGAATCTTTGAGCGCTTGAATATCCAGTCGAACGCCGGCTTCTTCCATATCGGCCAAGACCGGAACCAGCGGCATTTCGATATGATAAAACAAATGGTTCCACGGTTCTTCGCGAACTATTTTCTCAAAAACATTCTTCAGTTTCAACGTAACGTCCGCATCTTCGCAAGCATAATCGACGATGGTTTCCAAGGGTACCTGACGCATGGAAAGTTGATTCTTTCCTTTGGTGCCAATCAGTTCCTCAATCGGAATGGTGCGATAATGCAAATAGGTTTCGGCCAGATAATCCATGTTGTGCCGGTATTCGGGATGAATGAGGTAATGGGCAATCATGGTATCGAACATTGGGCCGTCTACGCGGATGCCGTATTTCTTCAGCACATTGATATCGTATTTCAGGTTTTGCCCGATTTTCAGAATGGTTTTGTCTTCTAAAACGGCTTTGAAAGGTTCAATCGCTTTCCGTATTTCGTCCCTTTGGGTCGGAACCGGAAAATAATAGGCCTCGCCCTCCTGCAAAGCAAAAGACAGGCCGACCAATTCGGCCGAAAGCGGATCGATGCCGGTCGTTTCCGTATCAAAAGCCAACGACCGTTGCGCTTTGATGCGTTGGATGAAAGCGGTAGTTTTTGCTTCATCATCCAAGAGTGAATACGTGTGCGGAGTCGATTGCAAATGGCTCAGGTTAGCGGAAAGCCCTTCGACTTGCGTTTCAATTTCCGGCTGGTCGAACAGAGAGGGTTGGAACGCTTGCTTTTTCACTGCCTTGGGTTCCGTTTGCGTTTCGCCGAACACCCGCGCCGACAGTTGGCGAAATTCCAGTTCATCAAACAGTTTCCGTAGCGCCGGTTCGTCGATTTTTTGTCGCGCCAAAGCATCGGGATGAACCTCTACCGGTACGTTCGTTTGAATGGTTGCCAAAAACCGGGAAGTCAGAATCATTTCTTTGTTCGCTTCTATTTTTTCTTTCAAAGAACCTTTCAGTTGGTGGGTGTTGGCCAGCAGGTTGTCGATGCTTCCGTAGTCGGCAAGCAGTTTTTTGGCGGAAACTTCGCCTACACCCGGGCATCCCGGAATGTTGTCGGAAGCGTCGCCCATCAGTCCCAAAAAATCAATCATTTGCAAAGGATTTGTCAGGCCGTATTTTTCCTTTACTTTTTCCACATCCAGCACTTCGCATTCGGCGCTGCCATATTTCGGCTTGTAAATAAAGATATGGTTGTCGACTAATTGCCCGTAATCCTTGTCGGGTGTCATCATATAGACGATATATTCCCCGGAAAACTTTTTGGCAATCGTTCCGATGATGTCGTCCGCTTCATAAGAAGGCGCCTCCAGAATAGGGATACGATAAGCGTGGATAATATCCTTGATGATGGGAATGGATTGGCGGATCACTTCCGGCGTTTCTTCCCGTTGCGCCTTGTAGGCCTTAAAAATCTCGTGGCGGAACGTAGGCCCCGGCGAATCGAAAGCCACGCCGATGTGGGTAGGATTTTCCTTTTTCAAAACATCTTCCAATGTGTTGACAAATCCGAGAATGGCCGAAGTATTCAATCCTTTCGAGTTGATGCGCGGCATCCGGATGAATGCGTAATAGGCGCGATAAATCAATGCATAAGCATCCAACAAAAATAGCTTCATAACAAAACAGACTTTATTGCTGGTAAAGGTATGAAAAAAAAATATATTTTTTACCTTTGCAGCGAAATTGTTCCGATATGATAGAATTCATTACTCAGCCTGTCCGGAAAGATCTGGAAGCATTCGATCGGCTTTATCGCGATGCGTTGCATACGTCCGTCAGCGATTTTCAGTTTATGCTCGATTTTATTTCCGGTAAAACAGGGAAGCGGATTCGCCCGTTGATTTTGCTTTTATCTGCGAAGTTGTGCGGTGATGTTACACCTGAAACATTGAAATACGCCGTTATTCTGGAATTGTTGCATACGGCGACGTTGATTCACGACGATGTGGTGGACGATACGCGCGAACGCCGCGGACAACCATCGGTCATGGCCCAATTCGATAATCGCCGGGCGGTGTTGCTGGGCGATTACATTCTTTCGCAAGCGATTGTGCAGGGAGTTGGAACGAACAACATGCAGGTGCTCCACATCCTGGCCCATTTGGCGCAAAACTTGGCTGAGGGCGAGTTGACCCAATTGATTGCCTCTTCGGAAATTTGCATCGACGAGCAACGGTATTTTGAAGTCATCCGAAAGAAAACGGCCATCCTTCTGGCTTCCTGCTCGGAAATAGGCGCTATCTCCGCCGGCGCCGATGGAAAAAAAATAGCCATTCTCCGAACGATCGGAAATAATCTGGGTCTTTGTTTTCAACTGAAAGATGATATCTTCGACTATTTCGAGCAAGGCGAATTGGGGAAACCGACGGGCAATGATATCCGGGAAGGAAAAATTACGTTGCCCTTGATTTATGCTTTACGGGTAGCTCCCGAAAAACAATCCGCGCCGTTCATGGCCATGATTCGGGAACAGGATTTTTCGTCCGAAAATATCCGACGGTTGATTGATTTCGCCAAAAAGCACCGTGGCGTTGAATATGCTTACGAAAAGATGCAACAAATCAAAACCGAAAGCCTTGGATTGCTGGAACTGTTTCCCGATTCGGAAGCAAAAACCGCGATGATGCAAATCATGGATTATATTATTGATCGGAAGAAGTAGAGGCGGATTCAAAACGAAAACCCGAACAACAAAGCGCCGCGCTCGGCATAAGTCATCCGGTGCACCCATTCCACGCGGAATAAATTCAAGATATTCGTTAACCCGATGTGCATCTCCACGTACGGCGTTTGATTCAGCGAACGCACCTCCGAAGGAAACGGAAACAACTCCGGATGCAGCGCCGGCCGGTTCGTGTCGGAAAGGGATCCGTAAAGCGCTTTCACACCATACGTAGTTTGAATGGAGCTGTGCGAAAACCAATGGAATGGCGACCAGTTGAACAGAAAATCCACCTGACCGGCTACAAAACAGTCGGTAACAAATTCATAGATTTGCATCCGGTTGTAATCCCCGGTTGAAAAAATATAACTTTGATTGGCTTTCGGGATAAACAAAAGCGGGAAGGGCGCTCTATTCCACACTTTTCCGGCCGAAAGGCGCACATCGCTGTATCCTGTGTTTTTCGGAAAATACCATCGTTTACGCAGACTGAAATCGGTGATGTGGTAACGGTAATCCGAACCGAGCACATTTTTCAGTCCTATCCGGTGCTGGAAATTCCATTCCAAACCGGCTCGCCGCAGATAAAGCCGGTCGTTGCGGTTCTGGATGAAAAGTTCTCCGGGAGCATAACGCACGGCCAACTGAATTTCGGAAGTGGTAATCGCATCGTATTGGATTTGTCCCACCGGTTGCTCATTCCAATACCGGCCGCCGATGCGTACAGACAAACGATTTTCCCATTCATGTTCGTAGTTGACGGTAGCCATTTTTTGCAGCGACATATCGTATGTCCCCGAATAAGTAAACGAACGATAAAAGACATCTCGCTGATTGTTCATCACATCCTGTCCCGGAATGTTCAAATCGCGGACATAAGAAAAGCTGAACAAACGTTTCGGAAATTCCCAAATATCCCGGTCTTTCGGCAGGAGCGAATACAAGCAGTCGGCCCGGTACTTCCATTGCCGGTCGGTTGTTCCATACGCCAGATAACCTCCGACCAGGAAATGCGGGTTCAGTTGTAAAGTCGTATTTCCGCCGGCCCGCAAGCGGAATCCTTCCATTACATTGTAGCTGATGGATTGGGTTACGGGTCCCCATTCGATCCGGCCGTTGGGTCCGCCGATAGTCAACCGGTCGGTCATTGCCAAGCGGATAATGTTTTGTAGATTCCGGAAAGCGCGGGTTTTTCCGGCAGTGCGAACGATAGACGTAATGGGTGGTTCGGATGGGGTAGGCGGTTCGATACTGTCGGTATAATACGTACTGCGTTTGACTAACAGGCTGCCTTTGATAATATCCCCCCAAGTAAAAATCGCCTCTTTTTTGATTGGAATTATTTTCCCTTCCGACGTTTCAAACGTTTGCGTCCATAACACTTTCCGGACAGGTTCCGACGTGTAGGGATTGCTTCGGGTATACATTGCTTGGACTAACTCCGGGTTATCATCGGCGGTTATGTACAGGTAACCGGTAAAGGCGTCTTTCCACGGATTATCGGGGTAGAACGCTATTTCATACACGTTCTGTCCGTCTATCTGTTTCTTTCCGGCAAAAAAAGAACGATAAACGGTTGCCGGACGAAACAAGCCGGATTCTTTCGTCAGTTCATCTATTAGGGAATGAACATTTTGTTTGCCCAGAAAATCGTAAAGCGCTTCGTATTGCCCGTCTTCCTGTAAACCGATGGGCAAGCCGATATCCTTGCCGCCGGTTTTCAAAGGAGTGAAATAGGGCAACCATGGATGATAAGGAGCCAGCAGATGTTTGTAGAGCCAAGCATTGCCGGAAGACATGGATTGGATTTGACCGGTTAAAAAATCCTTGTTTGTAACCAGCTGCACGATGGTTTTTTGATGACGTCCTTTCGCAGCAGCGGGTTCGGCGTAACGGGCAAACAGTTTTTGTACAACCGTATCCGCTTCGATTTCAAAAGGGTAGTACCGTAAAGCAAGTAAATTCATTACGCTATACGTAATTTCCGCCGGGGATGTTTGCGCCGGCGCATAAACAACCATCTCCATACAAAAGAAAAAAACCATCCATCGTTTCATCTGTACGTCCTGTGCATAACCAAATTATTTTTAATGCAATAACGTTTTTTGCGATTAGATATTGTAGAATGTAATTTTTATGGCATAATTCCGTTAGATAAAAGTATGGAAGCACAACTGATTTTTGCTACAAATAACACCCATAAGTTAGAGGAAGTCCGTAAGATACTGGGCGATCATTATCGCATAATGTCGCT
Source organism: Dysgonamonadaceae bacterium (assembly GCA_031270075.1). Lineage (GTDB taxonomy): Bacteria > Bacteroidota > Bacteroidia > Bacteroidales > Azobacteroidaceae > Azobacteroides. The sequence goes on along the minus strand of JAISYG010000024.1, from coordinate 3,419 downwards.
CGAAGAGATCGGTTGCCGGGAGGATATTCCCGAAACGGCCGACACACTCGAAGGAAACGCTTTGTTGAAAGCCCGTTTCGTTACCGAACATTACGGACAGGATTGTTTTGCCGACGATACCGGATTGGAAGTGGACGCGTTGAATCATGCGCCGGGAGTCTATTCGGCGCGTTACGCCGGAGCATCCAAAAACCCGGCCGCCAACCGGCAGAAACTCTTGCGGGAATTGGAAAATACAACCGTCCGTTCGGCGCGTTTCCGTACAGTCATTGCTTTGATTCGGGACGGTAAAGAACATCTTTTTGAAGGAATAGTAGAAGGAGAAATCATTGGGGAAGAACGGGGCAGCACCGGATTCGGTTACGATTCCCTGTTTGTTCCGCAAGGGTATACCCAAACATTTGCCGAATTAGGCGCAGAAGTAAAAAATGCCATCAGCCACCGTGCAGAGGCAGTAAACCGGTTAAAACAGTTTTTAGATGAAGAGAAATAACCTAATCGCCGGAATGGCGGCTTTGATTTTGTCTGCCCTTTCCTTGCAGGCGCAGACCATTGGAACATGGAAATCCTATATGGCGTATCGGAACGCTACGATGGTTACCGAAACGCCTCACGCCGTGTATGCGGTGTATGACGGTTCCCTGCTTTCGTATTCACCCAGCGACCAATCGGTGCAAACCTATTCCATTCAGGATGATTTGAGTTCATCGGCTATCCGTTTCCTCCATTATTGCCCGGATACCAAATCCCTGTTGATTGTGTATGATAATTCCAATATTGATATTTTCTTGGGCAGGAACCATGTGTATCATTTGCCCGATATTAAAAACAATATTTATTTGTCGAACAAAACGGTCAATAGTGTAGAAATCCGGGGGGGATATGCTTACCTGGCCACCGGATTCGGCATTGTCGTGATTGATATGCGGAAACGGGAAATCCAAAATACCTACCGGCTCGAAACCAACACTACCGTTACGTGTGAATGGGGTGACTATCTGTATGCTGCTACGGACAACGGATTGCTGCGAGCGGAATTGTCGTCCAAATTGTTAGATAAAACGAGTTGGTCGAAAGTAGACGGTTTGGATGGTATCCATGTAGATAAGATGGTTCTTTTCCGGGACCATCTGGTATTGTATGACAACACCACTTTCGTTACCTGGTATCTTTCCCGCGAAGGCAAGCTCACACAGCTTCTATCGGATAATTTATGCCGGCAATTAACCGTTTTGAATGATCAATTGGTATATGTTTATTGGCATGGAATTCTTTTTCTCAAGGATTTCGATACATCCACCGGCATTGGGTTGGACTCTCAGGTGAGATGGATTTGTTCCAATGCTTCCGGAAACGGATATTGGGTGGCCTGGGGTGACTGGGGGATAATGGAAATCGCATTGAAACAGCGTCCCGACGGCTGGTCGGATTACGAAACACTGGTTTCCGGTTTGAAAGTCAATAGTCCCGGGTGGAACAGGGCTTTCCGCCTGAAGTTTTCCGGCGAGAAATTATTGGTTACGGGTGGTGACCGGGCAGGCAACCGTTATAATCTTTCCGGAACATTCATGGTGTATGAAAACGGCATCTGGCAAAACTTAGACGACCAAGCCATAGCGGCTCAAACCGGCATTCCCTGCGAAGATCTGTTGGATGCGGTGGAAGACCCCCGCACGCCCGGCCGTTATTATGTTTCCAGTTGGGGCGAAGGCATTTATGTGTTGAATAAGGATTTGGAACTGGAAAACCGGTATTCTTTTGACAACAGCACTTTGCAATCGATACTTCCCGATCACGAAAATGCCCGTCGCTTTATTCGTGTCGATGGAATGGTTTTCGACGCCGATAACAATCTGTATACTGTCAGCGCCGAAGTGGTCAACGGATTAAATATTTTATCGAATACCGGCCATTGGACGGCGCATGTGTATGACCATTTATCCGGTATTATACCGAACCGGATTCTCATTGCCCGCGACGGTAAAAAATGGGTGAATTTCTTCCGGAAAGGTCCGGCACTCCCAATCGGTATTTTTGTATTGGACGATACCCAAGGGGTAGTGGATGATTCGGGCGACGACAGCAAGGATGTCGTCTATTATTCCAACCAGTTTATCGACCAGCAAGGCAGCAGTATCGCCGCCGCCGCTTATAACTGTATTGTGGAAGATTTATCCGGTACGGTCTGGGTGGGAACCGATAACGGCCCGATCTCTTTCTCTTCGGCCGAGCAGGTCGGTCGCGGCGAATGTTATCGCCCGGTCGGAACCGATCGGTACGGCGCCGGTTATTATTTGCTCGAAGGACAAAAAGTAATGACTATCGCCGTCGATGGCGGTAACCGGAAATGGATAGGCACCGACGGTGGCGGCCTGTTTCTCGTAGACCATTCGGGCAATGATTTGAGCGTTGAAAATTTCAATACCCATAACAGTCCCATTCTTTCCGATAATATTACTTCCATCGCCATCAACGGAACCACCGGCGAAGTGTTTATCGGTACCAGCCGGGGCATTTGTTCCTATCAGGGAGATGCGATTACAGGTAAACCGGATTATTCCGAAGTGCATGCTTTCCCCAATCCGGTTTTTCCGAAACGCAACAATCAGGTAGTCATTACCGGATTGATGCAAAATTCCCAAATCAAAATTACCGATGTAGCCGGCAACCTGATGAAAGAAGCCGTTTCCAACGGCGGGCAATATACTTGGAATTGTACCAATCCGAAAGGAGAAATCGTAACAGCCGGGATTTATTTGGTTTTTGCTACTTTGGAGGATGGGAGCCAGGGAGTTGTAACTAAGATTATGGTTTTGAGGTAGAATAAAATATGCCGCACCGGCAAAAACCGGTGTTTTCCCTGAATATTTTGACATAAAATTGGCAGTAATAAAAAAAAAGCTTATCTTTGACCCGTAAAATCGCTAAAAATTAGCGAAATACAGTGAATGTTTTACAATAACAGTTACAAAGCAAACGCAAGAAGGGCATGTACGGAAGCGCAGAAAATAGATATATCGGCAAGGGGGTTCACTCCCTTATCATCGGGGTATATAACCAAATGAAACTCCTGGAATCCCCCCCCCATGTAATTGCGATTCAATAAGTTATACAAAAGCATCTCTGCTTCAAACGCTTGAAGCAAAGGAAGGAATAGCAACAAGTCCGTCCGGTTTTTTTCCTGTTGGGAAGAAAACCGGACGGGCTTTTTTATTAACAATTTAATACCTAAACAACATGCCGATTGTATTTAACAAAGTGGAACGGGCGAATCCTTTAGACAGGACACAGCCCAAAAAGTGGTATCCCATCCTGAAGACTTTGAGCCAGGTGGGAGAAAGTGAAGTAGCCAAGGCTATTTCGGACGAAACGACGCTGAACCGCAAAGAAGCGGAAATGGCGTTAGACCAGTTGGAAAA
>JAISYG010000023.1 GCA_031270075.1 Dysgonamonadaceae bacterium | reverse complement strand
TTTCATACCAGGGATTAAACCAACCGTCGGGCGTTGACCATTTATCATTCTGCCAATCTTTATAACGCAAAAGCGGAATATTTGCCGGAAGGTTTACGAGATTCTCATAAATGAGATCGGTAGCCGTAGATGTGTCGTAATTGTTTTCCACCAGACTGGCTGCATACACCACATTCAAATTCGGCAATATTTTCTGGGAATTGTTGAGGCGAACGGATACGCGGTTGTATTTATCTCCCGGCGTCGTTCCCGTAACATCGAAATACTGTGCGGACAAATAGGAAGTCGAATTATCCGTTCCGAAACTGAGCGACAAGTCCGTTTGATTCTGCACACCGGTTTCCCAGAACCGATTCCGTTCGTCGAGCGCCGTGTAGAGGACTTGTTGCTGGTCGCCGTTTTCGAGCGGATAACCCAAATCCCGCAACGTACCGTCGAAAGCAGGGCCATATTGCTGGTTTTCGACTGGATCGAACAGTTGTGAATCCGATGTAGAACCTTGTCCGAAGCTACTTTGCAGTTTGGGGAAGAAGTTCACTTGTTCCAAGGTCAGCGTATGGGAAAGCGGAATTTTGGGTTTCCCTTTCGTTCCTCGTTTGGTGGTAATAATCAGCACGCCGTTGGAGGCTTCCGAACCGTACAAGGTGGCGCCTGCCGCACCGTTCAAGACCTGAATATCCTGAATATCCTGCGGATTGATATTTCCCAGAATGGCATTTTCGACTACGGCTCCGTCCAGCACTACCAAAGCCTGGTTTTCGCCCGTGATGGAGCGGTTGCCCCGCAACACCAAGCGGTAATTCGGATTGACGCCGCTGCTGATGGCATTCACCTGCAAGCCGGGTATCTTGGCGGTCAAGCCGCCGGCTACCGTAGGCGATTGCCCGGCCGTCAATTCCTTGGCTGTTACTTTCGTTCCGGAATAACCCTGTTCCCGTCGGGCGCGGGTGATACCGGCTGCGGTAACCACGATTTCGTCCAACACGTTTTGTTCCGGTTGGAGGCTAATATTATACACATTTTGACCTTCGCTCACCGTAAAAGTTTGCGTTTCGTATCCGAGGTATGAAACCCGCAGTTGAATAGACTTGGCTTCGCCGATATTCAGGACGTAATTCCCGTTAATATCCGTCGTAGCGCCGATAGACCGGGTATGAACCACATAGATGACCGCTCCGGGAAGTGCGCTATTGTCGCCCGAATCGGTGATTGTTCCTTTTATTTGCCGCGATTGAGCGATAACACTCCCCACCAACAAATAAAATAAGATAATTGTAATTATTGTCTTTTTCATTTGAATGACCTTTTTAAATTAATTAAATAATAGAGTATAAAAGAAGAATTAAGGATTGTGGAATGGTTGGGAAAGATACTTTCAACAACAACACATTCGCATACAAGCCGGGCGGCTTTGCATACAACACATGGAATATCCTAACGGATACGAAACACCATTGAAGGGGTTTACTTTTTTTAAGAAGCCGATTACAAAATCCGATTTGTAATCGGCCGGTTGAACACCTGTTTTCATAAATCTTTTTGCCTTAAAATTTGCCTACATAAAAGAATGTTAAATACGGGGACAAAATTACAAAGAAGTGTTAATGCGATGCAATACCATAAATATGGTATTTTTTTGAGATGAAAAAAAACGAAGTAAAAATCGCTGGTAAACAGCGAAATATATGCAATATTTTACAATACATAGCATGTGGGATGTGTTCTTCCGCTCGGCGTCTATCGCTACGTCGAGTTCAAAGTATGTTTCCAGACATGCCGCAAGCGTGGACGCTTGCTTTAAAGCGACGAAGGCAGGAGCCTTCGCCGAGCAGGGGCAAGAGATACCCATTGTTTTCATAGCACCAAAAAAATTGCATAACCAATTTGTATGTGTCGGTGTATATGTGAGAACTTTTATGTAATTTTGCAACTTCATTGGCAATAGGTTTTTGATTTGTTATAAAATAAATATATTATAAAATGAAGACACTGAAGCAACTAATGATTTTTGCATTTGTTTTGTTAACTGCACAAGCAATATGGAGTCAGGAAAACGAGTACACGATTATTCCGAAACCTGTTCAGGTGCAACCGGCTACCGGACAGTTTACATTCAATTCCGCTACACGTCTTGTGTTGGAAAAAGGATTGAAGCCGGAAGTTGCGGACGCTTTTTTTACATTGGCCGGACATCTCAAAGCTGCTGCCGGAATCGATTTGAAAACCACCCGGTCGGGAGCGTCGAATGTCATTATCTGCCGCCCGAATAAACAGTTACTTTCGCCCGAAAGCTATCGTTTAAATATAGAAAAAAACAGGATTATAGTGGAAGCCGGCGACCCTGCCGGATTTTTCTATGCTTCGCAGTCCTTGCGGCAATTGCTGCCGGCCGCGATTGAAAGTTCAACCTTGCAGGAAAATGTCCGGTGGGCGGTTCCCTGCGGACGGATAGACGATACGCCCAACTACCGCTACCGGGGGATGCACCTGGATGTATGCCGCCATTTTTCGACCAAGGAAGAAGTGATGGGTTATATCGATCAACTGGCTTTCCTGAAAATCAATACTTTTCATTGGCATTTGACGGAAGATCAGGCTTGGCGAATCGAAATCAAAAAATATCCGCGACTGACCGAAGTCGGCGCTTTTCGCAACCGCACCCTCGCATATAACAGCGCTCGTTCCCTCCAGTGGGACAATACCCGTGTGGGAGGGTTTTATACGCAGGACGATATTCGCGAAGTGATTGATTATGCTAAAAAACGCTTCATCCAAATTATTCCCGAAATAGAATTGCCGGGACATGCCGTGGCCGCGTTGGCTGCTTATCCCGAATATTCCTGTTCCGGTGGCCCTTTTACCGTGGAAGGAAAATGGGGCATTTTTAACGATGTATTTTGCTCCCGCGAGGAAACGTTCGGTTTTCTGGAAGGAATACTGGACGAAGTAGCTGCTTTATTCCCTTATCCATACATCCATATCGGCGGCGACGAATGTCCGAAATTACGTTGGTCGCGCTGCCATGCCTGTCAGGAACGGATAAAGGCCGAAGGATTGAAAAATGAGCACGAACTGCAATCGTATTTTGTGAACCGTATCGGCCGTTTTTTGGCAAGCAAAGGAAAAAAGATCATCGGTTGGGATGAAATCCTTGAAGGCGACGGATTGATGCCCGACGCTGTGGTGATGTCGTGGCGAGGCACGGAAGGCGGTGTTGCCGCCGCCCGCCAGGGACACGATGTGATTATGACGCCCAATCAATACCTTTATCTGGATTATTATCAGTCGAAAGAATCGGGCGAACCACCGGCCATCGGCGGTTTTGTTCCCATTCAAAAGGTGTACGAATACAATCCGACTCCTGCGGAGTTAACTCCTGCCGAAGCCCGGCATATCTGGGGCGTTCAAGCCAATGTATGGACGGAATATATGCCCAATCCCAAGCATCGCGAATATATGATTTTCCCGCGTATCGCCGCATTGGCCGAAATTGCCTGGTTGCCCCAGGATAAGAAAGACTATAACGATTTCAAACATCGCCTGTTGGCACTGTTCCGGCATTACGATGTAGAAGGAATCAATTATTCAAAAGCAATAGACAAACAATAATTAAAATACAAATATCATAATGGAAAACTTTGAAAGACGTTACGAAAAATTGCCGGTTTCTATCTTCAGTGAATCGGAGATAGCTTCCGATTTGGTGGCAAAACAAGTAGCTAAACTCATCCGGGAAAAAGACAAAAAAGGTGAAAAATGTGTACTCGGCCTCATTGCAGGTTCTACCGCTGTAAGGGTATATGAAAGATTGGTACAGATGCATCGGGAAGAAAAACTGAGTTTTAAGAATGTGGTTGTATTCAATATCGACGAGTATTATCCTTTGGATCCGGAAGCCTTGCAAAGCCATTACCGGTATATGTACGAATATCTGTTTAACGATGTTGATATCCTGTCGGAAAACATACACTTGATTCCCAGTTGTTTGCCGAAATCCGAAATTTCTGCTTTTTGTGTCGACTATGAAAAGCAAATCAAGGATGTAGGGGGTATCGACCTGCAATTACTTAGCTTGGATGGACGGGGACAAATCGGCGCCAACGAACCGGGATCGGCTTTCAATTCCCAAACACGCCTGATTACGCTCGATTACAGCACACGAATGGGCGCCGCGAGTAATTTTTTCGGCGAGGAAAATGTACCGAACCATTGCATTACGATGGGATTGGAAACCATTACTCAAGCGAAACGCATTATCGTAATGGCTTGGGGCGAAGGGAAAGCCCGTGTGATTCAAAAATTAGTAGAAGGCACTGTAACCGAAATGCTTCCGGCATCTGTTCTGCAAAAACATCCGAATACACAGATTATTTTGGATACGGCATCGTCGGTCGAATTAACTCGTATAAAGACGCCCTGGCTGCTCGGTTCGGTCAAATGGAGCGACAAAATGACCCGCCGCGCAGTGTTCTGGCTCTGTAAAAAACTGGATAAACCTGTTTTGAAACTTACCGAACGCGATTACAACGATAATGGAGTAGGGGAGTTGGTATCGCAACACGGGCCTGCGTATAAAATTAATATCAAGGTTTTCAACGATTTGCAACATACAATTACCGGTTGGCCCGGCGGAAAGCCCGATGCCGACGACAGTACCCGTCCCGAACGGGCGAAACCCTTTCCTAAGCGGGTAGTGGTTTTCAGTCCGCATCCCGACGACGATGTGATTTCTATGGGCGGCACCTTGGCGCGTTTGTCGGAACATGGGCACGATGTGCATGTCGCTTATCAGACTTCGGGCAATATTGCTGTGTTCGACGACGATGTGGTACGGTTCCTTGATTTTGTCCGCGATGCATCCGATATCTACGGTTTCAATAAGAAAAAAGCGGAAGAGAGCTATTATCAAACATTGTCGTTCTTTCGTGACAAGAAGCCCGGGCAAATCGATTTACGTTCGATTGCCGAATGTAAAGGGGCTATTCGCCGGGGAGAAGCCAAAGCAGCCTGCCGTTATCTGGGTATTCCGGAAGACCATACGCACTTCCTCAATCTGCCTTTTTACGAAACGGGTACGGTAAAGAAGAAAAACATAGGCAAGGACGATATTGATATTATCGTTCGCCTCTTACAGGAGGTGCAACCTCAACAGATTTTTGCTGCGGGCGATTTATCCGATCCGCATGGTACACACCGCGTTTGTTTCATTGCGATTCTCGAAGCATTGAAATACCTGAAAAATGAGGAATGGTTGAACGATTGCCGGCTATGGCTCTACCGGGGTGCATGGCAGGAATGGGATATTGCCGAAGTGGATATGGCAGTGCCGTTAAGTCCCGAAGAAAGCCGCATCAAAAGGATGGCTGTATTCAAACACCAGTCGCAAAAAGACCGGCCCTTGTTTCCCGGAACCGATCCGAGGGAATTTTGGCAACGGGCCGAAGAACGCAATATGGCTACGGCAGTCGCTTACGACAAACTGGGTATGGCCGAATATCAAGCCATTGAACTGTTTGTTCGCCATCACTTTGAAAATGATTGGGCCTAAAGCGGATCGTTCATTTGTATAATGCGAAAATGCAAGGCCGTTTGGAAAGTTCAGGCACTTGTTTTTTCCATTCCCTGATGCTTTTTGTCTTAATGTATTCGCTGTCCAGACTGAGGTCGGCAGCAATACATAACTTGGTGGATGGTTTACAGATCTTAATCATATCCTCCACCAATTTCGCATTGCGATAAGGTGTTTCGATAAACAATTGGGTTTGGTTTTCCGAATAAACACGTTGCTCCAAAAATTTTAAGGCATTCATTCGCTCGTTGTTATCAATCGGTAAATATCCCTGAAAGGCAAAATTCTGACCGTTGAACCCGGATGCCATCAATGCCAATAAAATAGACGACGGACCTACCAAGGGTACGACCGGTATGTTTTTTTGATGGGCCATCGCAACTATTTCCGCCCCCGGATCGGCAACCGCCGGACAACCCGCTTCCGAAATAACACCTATGGAATGACCGTTATCAATCGGCTTCAAAAAATCCGATAAATCTTCTTTCGACGTATGCTTGTTTAATGTGTAAAAAGTCAATCCGTCAATAACGATATCAGGAGCCGTTTGCTTTAAAAAACGACGCGCCGTCCGTACATCCTCAACAATGAAATGACGGAGCGATAGAATGACCGATTGGTTATATGCCGGAAGTACTTTTGAAATCGCTGTTTCTCCCAAAGTAACCGGAATCAGAAAAAGACTTGCTGACATTGTGTGGATTCTTTATTTTTTCATAATTTTGACTCGTATCTTGTCCTTGCCGGTAAGCAAACCAACAATATATATCCCTTTTTGCAGGAAATTCGCATGAACATATTCATTGTCTATTACCTGTTTGGATAATACTAAACGACCGGAAGCATCCATCAGCGTCAATTGAGCCGGATGGACTAAGCCGGTTATATAGAAACCGTCTGTTACGGAGTGGGGATAAATCTTTATACCGGGTGAGGTTATAGCTTTCGTTCCGGATCCGGGTATTTCCAATGGGAGGTATCCGCTTTCGGCAATTACGGCCTTCCCGGCATCTGTTTGGAGCCACTCATACATTTTATAAGCCATAGAATTACGGTCTAAATCCGAACGGATGGCAACATGTACTTCCGCTATAAAGGGATAAGTTCGGTTGCGTATGGAAGTTTCATCGGGGAAAATCCCGTTAATTGCAATCCTGGGCACTTGTTCATCCGGCACCCGCACTTGCATTTCTTTGTAATAGTTGAAGGTGTAGCACATGCTGTTCGGTTCGTGTATGATTTCAGGAAACACGCCTGCCATGGAAGCGATTTGCTTGATTTCGGATAAATCGGCCGTTTCCCGTCCTTCCATAACCAAGCTGCGCATGATTTCTTCGCTGCCCGAATTGCGGGGACGTACATAGGGCTTGATGGTTTCATTGTTCCCGCCCACTTGCTGCCAGTTCGTTATTCTGCCTGTATAAATATCCTGTACCTGTTGAACGGTTAATGATTGTACGGGATTGTCTTTGTTCACAACAAAAACAAAACCATCCTGAGCAACGGATGTTTCGATAAGCGTAACGCCCACTTCCGCTGCATGCGCCTGCTCGTCGGGGGAAATCGTCCGGTGTGTGAGGATAATTTCGGCATTGCCGTCAATCAGATTCATAAATGCGCCGTGTGTTTGGGAAACCTTGATGCGTTCATGGAAAAAGTCCCCCCACTGCTGCGCTTCGGAAGAGGGAATCTGATCATAGTCGAACCACACCGACCATTCGCCGACAATGCCCGGAATCCAAAGATAAGGGAGTCCCAATAATTTGCAGGCAATCAGCGCATTCACCGGTTTAGTTGAAGTTGAACCGTCTACGTGCGGATAATTTTCTGTCGTTATCCCGGCAATCGTTTTTGATCCGTTATCTGCGTTGATTTCTTCTTTTGCACAAGCAAAAAACACGAACAGAAAGATCGTTAACACTAAATTAAATCGTTTCATATTAAAAACATTACAATGATGCTGCAAAATTATACATAAATCGCAAGATATTCAAGCGCAAGAAAAATTTATTATGTATTTGCAGGTTCCGAAATTATCACGTAAATTTGTTACTTAAATTAAAAATAATTATATGAAAAAAACTCCCTTTACCGGCACGCATTACAGCCTGGGCGCTAAAATGCACGCATTTGCCGGTTACGACATGCCCATCGAATATTCGGGCATCTTAAACGAACACATGACCGTAGTTAACAAGGTAGGTGTATTTGATGTTTCGCACATGGGCGAATTTTGGGTGAAAGGCCCGAAAGCCAACGATTTCGTTCAGAAAATCACGACGAACGACATTTCCAATCTTCCGGTCGGAAAAGCGCAATACACTTGTTTCCCGAATACACAGGGCGGCATTGTTGACGATTTGCTGGTGTATCATTACGAGCCGGACAAGTACATGCTGGTCGTCAACGCCGCCAATATCGAAAAAGACTGGAACTGGTGCGTGCAAAACAATACCGAAGGTGCGGAACTGGAAAATGCGTCCGACAACATGGCGCAACTGGCCATTCAAGGGCCGCTGGCTCAGCAAACCTTACAAAAACTGACAGATACAGACCTGGCCGCTATTCCGTATTACAGTTTTGTTACCGGAACGCTGGCCGGCATCGACCGCGTTATTATTTCCAATACCGGCTACACCGGTTGCGGTGGATTTGAACTGTATTTTTATCCGGAACATGGCGCACACCTATGGAAAGCCCTCTTTGAGGCCGGAGCCGAATACGGTATCCAACCCATTGGCCTGGGCGCCCGCGATACCTTGCGTCTGGAAGCCGGATTTCCCCTCTATGGAAACGAACTGGACGATACGACTTCACCCCTGCAAGCCGGGTTGGGCTGGATTACCAAGTTTACCGAGGGCAATCACTTTATTTCCCGTCCGATTCTGGAGGAAGAGAAAGCGAAAGGCATTCACCGCAAGTTAGTGGGGTTTGAAATGGTTGGCAAAGGCATCGCCCGGCACGGTTATGAAATAGCCAATGCACAGGGGGAGATAATTGGGGTCGTTACCTCCGGCACGATTGCGCCCACAACCAAAAAAGGAATCGGCTTCGGATATGTGAAACCGGAATATGCGGCCCTTGGAACGCCGGTTTTTATCCGCATCCGGGAGAAAGATATCGAGGCTGTGGTAGTGAAACCGCCGTTCCGTAAGCCCTGATTCGGCGACAGAAACAGCCCGTTTACCGAAAATTTACCGGTATTGGGCGATGGAGTATCGGCCGAAACCGGCATTCCCATTACATTTGCACCCTGATGATTCATTAAAAAATGTACAGGTATGAAGAAAATTGTTTTTGGAGTTATTGTTATGATGCTGGGAGTTTTCCTGCTGTTCCGAAATATGGGATACGTTTCCTGGGAAATTTCCCACTGGGTGCTTTCGTGGCAGTCGTTACTGATTGCCATCGGCGCTGTTTTACTGTTCGACCGGAAACCGAATAACAGAAGTGCGGGTTTGGTACTGATTCTTGTCGGCGGCATCTTTTTGCTGTCTAAGGTTCTGGATATTCACCTGGGCAATTTCCTGATTCCCGCCCTTGTTATTATGGCCGGGATTATCCTCATTATCCGGGCAAGTACCGGGCGGCGATTGAAAGATACGTTCGCCGATTGTTCCGACCGGTGGGAATTTCGCGATTTCCAGGAAAAAACGTTTAATAAAACGACTCTCAAACGGGAATACATTTTCACCAGTTCCAAGGAAAAATGGGTGTACGGGAAATTGAAGAATGTAGAAGTCGACGCCGTTTTCAGCGGCGTGGAGTTGGATTTTTCTCAAACCGAACTGGCGGACGACATCAAAGTGGCGGCATCGATCCGAGTTTCGTCGGTTTTCAGCGGTGTGATACTGTATGTGCCGGACGACTGGAACCTCATTCTCAGGAAAACCGGTGTCTTCGGCGGATTTGTCGATAAGCGTCCCCAGAACATCGAAATGAATAAAGAAAAAATAGTGATTTTGGAATTGGAAGCTGTTTTCGGCGGCGGCGAAATCCGGTGCTATGAATAATCCGTTTTGGAAAAACAGTACATTCCGCCTCTTGTATGCAGCGATTTGGGTAGTGATTACCCTTATCCAAATCCTGCTGTTGGGATATTATTTTACCGGTATCGTTTACCTGCCATCTGTTTTATACGACTCTTTGGTTTGCAACAGCCTGCAGGCCGGATGCCTGCTGGTATTGTGGTACCCCATTCAATATTACCGGAATATTGTCAGCGTTTTCCTGTTCGTTGTATACCATCTCCTGCTGTTCATTATCTCTTCGGCCATCTGGTTGGGCGCCGGATATTTTATCACACAAGCCGTTTTTGACCCCCAGCCGTTTTATACGGAATTTTTTCTGCACCTGTTGCCCGTCCGCCTCTTTTCAGGCTTATTGGTTTACATTCTTTTTGTTATGGCGTATTATTTGTTTCTAACGAATTCGACTGTCAAGGAACAAAAAGAAGTGATAGAGGAAACGGCCACCGAAGCGATTGTTCCTCCGGAGGAAAAACTGTCGCGCATCAGCGTAAAGAAGCACCGGGAAATCCGGTTTATCCCGGTCGACCAAATCCATTGCATCGAAGCCGACGGCGATTATGTGATGATTTACACTGATAAAGACAAATATCTAAAAGATAAAACGATGAAATATTGGGAAACGCATCTGCCGGACGATCTGTTTGTGCGTATTCACCGTTCGTTTATTGTCAATATCGAGTGGATTGCCAAAATTGAACTGTACGAAAAAGAAACCTACAAGGTACAGTTGAAGAACGGCTCCAGCCTGAAAGCCAGCAATGCCGGTTACAGATTATTGAAACAAAAGATGCAGTTATAACTCTTTTGCCGGCACAAATTCGTATCCGCCCATATCGGGGCCTTCGTCTGCAAACCGGTCGGCGCCGTCGATATCTTTCGGGAGTTTCGTAGCTATTGGAATATCGGCCACATTCCGCGCCGGCGAAAGGGAATCGAGGCGAAAATTATAGATCAAATCTTCCGAATCCGTGAGTTTGAATTTCGGATCTTTATTGATCAGGCAGTGGACGATTTGTGCACGGGGATCAGCCGGGTCGTCGTTCGTCGCATCTTTGTTGGGAATCAGGCAGTTTTGGAAGAAGGGGACAACCACCGCCTTTTCGTCCGCATCCAGTACAATATCCGAAGAATTTTGGCCCTTGCCCCAGATGATGGAATTGTAAAAACCAATGTGTTCGATGGGGTAATATTCCGTTGTTTCGGTGGCTTCATTCCAATAGCTGCCCAGCAGCCGGACGGTGGCGTTATCGGAATTACCCCAACCACTTTCCGGGCTACTCATATAGTAATTGGCTATGGTGCAATGGGTGAAGCTGTAAACGCCACCGGTGAGGTTCAGGATGGCATCCTTCGCGTTAGAAAATTCGCAGTTTTCCGCTTCGATGCGGCAGTTCACGGCATTGAGCAGAACACCTTTGAAATTGGTCATCACTACGTTGTTCATTTTCATTTTCGACAGCGAAGGGTCCGACCGTTTGAAATCCATGCCGTATTTCCCGTTGCGGATGTATACATATTGCAATTCATTGTTATAACTATTTGATTCAAAACGGATGCCTCCCCACTGGCCGGGCACCCGGTCGTAAGGAATATTCACAAAATAGTCGAATCGGTCGCCCCGGATGGTTACCGGGTTTTCCGGTGTTCCCCTGATTTTCAAGCTTCCCTTCACAATCATTTCGGCATTGCCGTGCATGTAGAGCCGTGTTCCTTCCTGTATTTCCAGCGTAACGCCTTCGTCGATAATTAAACTATCGTAAACAACAAACGGTTTCTGATTGCGCAATACCGTATCGGAACGGATAACTGTGCCTCCTTTCCATAGCACCGCATCCTGCGACGAGGCTTCTACCAGCACTTTCTGGGAGATGCCATGGGTTACGAAAACGACGTAATCGGTCAGGTATTCCGGTTCGTCGGAGTTATTTTCGACCGGTTTGACATCTACCAGTACATAAATGCTGTCGTTGCCCCGGATTTCGATGTTTTGGAAATCGGCGCCCGCCCGCCCGTCCACGTTGATTTTGAACGGACTGTTCGCCCCGTTTTCCAACGATACGGATGCAATCAATAGCGCCTTGGCATGAGGATTATACACCTTAAAGAGTTGGTAAGGCGTATTGATGGTCGAAAGAATGGTATCGAAAGCGACAGTATCGGTCGAAAAAGCCAGCAAATCGTCCGGATGGGTGGAATAGTCCTCGAATCCGTCGTTGCAGGCGTAAAACACCGACGTCAGCAGGAAAAGAATGGGGAGGAGCAGCGATTTATTCATGCAGATAAAACGGATTTTGGGACAATTTATTGCAAACGATACGAAACCTAATCTATATCCATACCATCAAAACCATCTGTTTTTATTTTACGCCGGAAGATAAACTACTTTTTTCGTTTGAAAAAAGGCTTCCCCGAAATAATCGCCTAACGCATATTCGACGACTTTGTTTTTAAACGGTTGCAATTCGGCTTGCAACTCACCCCCTTTCAAACATAAAAAACCGTTCGGCAAAGCATTTTTCTGTTCGCGACGGATGTTTTTCCGGGTGATTTTCACTAAATCGGGCAAGGGCATTACGGCGCGACTGATGACGAAATCGAACATTCGTTTTTCATCTTCCACCCGTTCGTGAATGCACTCCGTATTTTTCAAACCGGTTTCACGGGCAATGGCTTCGGCTACTTTAATTTTTTTTCCGATACTGTCTATCAATACAAACCGGACTTCCGGGAACAAAATGGCCAAAGGGATACCGGGAAAACCGCCGCCGGTGCCCACATCCAGTATTTTTGAACCCGCACGGAACCGGATAACTTCGGCGATGCCCAGCGAATGAAGAATGTGTTTCTCGTACAGATTTTCGATATCTTTGCGCGAAATCAGGTTGATTTTGCTGTTCCAATCAACATATAAATCGTGCAGGGAGGCGAATTGCCTGTCCTGTTCGGTGGAAATATCCGGAAAATATTTTTTAATAAGCATCATTTTCTTTGTTCCTAATCAGGCAACAAAAATAATAAAAACTTTCCATGCAACAACTATTGTATATATGTAAAAAGTTGTCTACCTTTGCCGACGCAAAAGGCGAAAATAGCTCAGTTGGTAGAGCACGACCTTGCCAAGGTCGGGGTCGCGGGTTCGAGTCCCGTTTTTCGCTCTCTGAACGTACTTTATTCGGATGTATTCACTCTTACCCTTCCCGCCGTTGTCCGGGCCTGTGCCGAAGTATCATACATAGCTTCGCAGGCGATTGCAGGCAGCACAAATGAACCTGAATAGGTGGCTTGCAAACGAACAGCAAACGTCTTGAATTGTCCCCGCGGTAAATCGAAATAAGTCAACACCCTGTCGTCGCGAATATCACGATAGGTGTAAGATTGCGTGTTTGTAACACTATTTTCCGTATGGCCCGTCATTCGTTCGTTGAAAATTTCCCAGCCGGAAGGGATGATTTGGGTCAGCGCCAAACCGGTGTAATCGTCCGAAATACTGCTGTTGGACACTTTCACCGAGGCGATGAAATCCGTGCCTTGCCGGAGTTCCGAAATATCGATGGCTTTACCGGATAAATCGGTGTAGGAAACAGCTATCCGCAAATTATTGGATACGGCGGATAAGGTATCGTTGACCGGTCGCGATTTCGATACCAGATGAACATACAAAACGCCTTTACCGTGATTGGCAAGCGATACATTTCCTTTCGCCTGTTTATTTGGTAACTGTTTTTGCCATACTGCTTTAGAAGAACGAATTTCCTCTTGTTTCTTTCCGTTTAATGTCCAGTTACATTCGATAGTCCCGGATGTTTTTTCGGCTAACATTCCCATCGCCATCAAAGCATAGGCCGTGGATTGCGTGCTGAAACTGTTTTCTTTCGAGAGCGATTGAGCGATTTTTTGCGCTTGTTTGAAAGCGGCGTCCAAGCGTCCCATCCAGACGAGGGCTTCCAGTATCATCGCTTCGTCGCGGATAGATGAACCGTAAGTATAACGGTTACTATAAGGTGCAATATCGGTCGAAATATTGAATATCAAATCTTCCGCCGGCTTGTTCTTCCCGCTCAAGGCGTAGGCGGCAGCCAAACACCAGCGGGTTTGGGTGGAGAGTTCTTTTCGTTCTTTCAAACGATTCATCGCTCCCAAGTCTGAAAATCCGGATAAAGCTAAGGAATACAATCGGTAAGCCTGTTGAAATTCGGCTTCTTTTTCATAGTCATTATTCCCGGCAGTGGGCGGCCCGTTTTGCGCTTCTTTTTTCTGATAGCTTTTCCATTTGTTCAGTACAGTCGGATTCACTTCGTAACCTTTTTCTTTGGCTAATGCCAGAAAACTGCCGGCATAGCTGGTAATCCATTCATCGGCCGAACTTTGTCCTGGCCAGTAAACGATACCGCCATTGGTCAACTGTCTTCCATATACATTTTTAATCGCTTCACGGACGTTTTGCTTGATGATTTCCGCTTCATCCTTGTCCACTTCTTTGAATTGGGATACAAACAATAAGGGTAATGCCTGCGAAACCAGCTGCTCGGAACAAAAATGCCCGTATTGATAGAGGAAATCAAAGCGGCGGGTAATATCCACCGATGGGATACGCGAGATTTCTAATTTTACCCAATCGTCGTTGGATTGTCCGTTCTGTTGATAATTGAATTCACCCGTTTCACCGGCATTCAGAAGTTTATAATCCGAAAGAATGACGGCCGGATTCGGGTTGCGCACATCTATTTCAATGGTTTCGCTGGTAGTTTTTCCTCCTCCGCTTGCAGTAATCGTTACTTTTTCAACGCCTGTTTTATCACTTGTTTTCAGGACAAAATACACCATTGCGTCACCCGGCTGATGGAAACGAACCGTTTTACTGCTTTCGGTATTTTGCACTAATCCGGTTGTTTTCACTTGGATGATAACTTCTTTTACCGAAACTTCCATTGCAAATACATTGACCGGCAAAGTAATTTCTTCATTGGTACTGATTACTCGCGGCAAGGACGATAATAGCATTAAGGGCGTACGCACCGGCGTCGTTTTTTCTGCTTTTCCGTATGCGCCGTCTTGTCCGGCCACAATCATCGTTCGGACAGAACCAACATACATCGGCAGCGTAATTTTGTGTTTTTGTATTCCGCCTTTACTTAAAGTGAAGGGACCTGAGTACTTTACTACCGGATTGAAACGATGGGCTTTTTCATCGACTGGTTTCAGGTTTTCATCGCCGCCGATGCTGAACATATTTGCATATTTTCCGGCGAAAGCGCCCATTACGTAGTCGTACATATCCCAGGTACGGATACCGAGCGCCTCGCGGGCGTAAAATTCGTTCCACGGATTGGGTGTTCTGAAATTGGTCAGGTCGAGCAGTCCGTCATCCACAATAGCAAGCGTGTATGTCATGGCTTTTCCCTGTTTTTCGCGGACTTCTACCGTAAATTCCGTTTCGGGACGCAAAACATCCGGCATCGTAATTTGCGGTTCAAGTATGGATTCCTTGTCGGAGATCAGCACCGGCATCACACCGTACATGCGGATAGGCAAATCATTTACAGTCTGTGAGTGAGGTTGCAACAGACTGATGTGGATATAAAAATTCGGTGCCATTTCTTTGGTGGCTTTGAACGTATATTTCGTATCACCTCCATCGGATACGGATATCCATGTACGGTTCAAAACCGTTGAACCGTTTTCGAGAGCGAGCAGAGCATTGCCGTTGGCCGCCGCCGGAATAATCACCGTAATGTCTTCGCCGATTTCGTAAGAAGTTTTATCGGTCGAGAAAGTCAACATTTTAATATTATCGGGATCGGATTTTTTGGAACGGCCTTGCCATTCGGGCCAGTCGACGAAGACCGTTCCGCCGGTGGAGTGACCGCTTTGTTTATCCGTTACATAAACTAAATATCTGCCCCAGTCGGGATATTTGACTTTGAAAGTAAAACTGGTTTTTCCGCCGATGGTTTGTAATTTCCCGCTTGCTACCGGTTGGTGATAAGTGTTGTGTGTATAGTCGGCAAGCAATTCATCGGCATTTTCCCACCACCAACTCCAGCCGATACGGTAAATTTTATACTCCAGGTTGCTTCGGCTGACAGGTTTTCCGTCGGCATTGACGGTAACGATGTCAAACCGATGATCGACATCCGTTTCGATGTATTGTCCCGGTTCCTGATTCAGTTGAATACCAACGTAGGAACTGAACGGCGAAAAAGGGAAGGTTTCCGTGTAAATGCTGGCGTCGCCTCCCGGTTCAAATACGCGGCAAACGATGTTTGCGTTCAACATTCCGGGAGCATCTTCGGCTTTGGGAACTTTGAGATTAAAGCGGGCTTCGCCGACATCGTTCAACGTGCCTTCAAACAGGTCGGATTGACTGGTAGAAAACTCCGTAGCGGGATTGTTGAAAATGTATTTTTCGTAAGCCTTGAATTGGGTTTTGGTTTTAGATAAAGTCATTTCAATCTTTGCCTTTAGGTTGTGCGCATGGCTTCCGGTAAGCCACGAAGAGGATAAGACAGCCGGAATACTTCCCGCCGATGCATCGAGCCGGTTTCCGGGAATGGTCAGGTTTATTTTCAACCGGTTGGGCTTAATGGTTTCGATGCGGAACGATTTGTGAAAAGCCGTTCCACCCAGTTTGATATATGCATTCCACAGGCCGGTCGGGTCGTCCGCACTCGTTGGAACTGCATACGTATAAAAGCCGTTTACACTGTTCGTAAGAATTTGCTTGCTGTGGAATTGCCCTCGCGGATTATACATTTCGAGTGCAACCGGATGATTGGTCGGAATGCGTTTTTCGGGATCGTATAGTATAAAACCGACATGCAGGGTATCGCCGGGACGCCAAACGCCCCTTTCTCCGTAAATAAAACCTTTTAAGCCTTTTTCTATGGTTTTTCCGCCGGTGTCGAAACGACTCAAGGAATTATCATGGCCTTCTATCAAACGCAAGTACGTTTTTTGTCCACCGGCTTCGGCTATCACAACAAAGGGTTTACCCTTAGGCGTAAAGATGGCGAATCCTTCTCCGTCGGTTTGAACACTTCCCAGCGATTGTAGTTGGTAATTATAGAAGGTGAGAGTTGCATTTGCTACCGGTTTAGTATCCAATAAATGATTGACTATTATCCACCACTGGTTACTGGAATTGGCTTTGGCGATGATGCCGATATCCGACGTCATCACGTTACAGAACACTTGTCGTTCGTTGCCCATATAAAAGCTTGGATGACAAGGATTATCCCGTTCTTCCCATTCATATACATCCCAATCAATATCATTGATATGATAGTAAGGAGAGGGATGATCCCAAAAGTCCTCGTCCTTTTCAGTAATCGCCTCGGGGGTGATCGCCGTTAAAACTTGTGAATGATCGGCATTGTTTTCGCCACAGGGATAAGCCGAATAGGCCTGTTTGAAAGAAAATTCAATCCGGTATATGGCACCCGGTTCCTGACGCAACATCGACGATAAATCGACGGAATAATTTTGCCAATTGTGAATGTTTTTGGTTGAACCGGCATCCAGTCGAAGGGTTTTTTTATAAACCAGACGTCCGGAGCGGCGAAGTTCTTGGGAACCGTTCAAATCGTTGTTTTGCAGAAACATTAGTACGTTGTTTTCGTATATTTTCATCACTTTAATGTCTACTGCATACAGATTGACTGCGCGGAACGGCAAAATCAAATGTTCCGTGGAGGGAATAATGTTTCCGTCGCTCAGCAATTTCACCGCCGGTTGAAGTTCTTCGATAGTAATGGTAGTGGTAAACGGATTCTCCAGTTTTTTCCCTTGGGTATTTTTAATGCCTTGGTCAACTGTAATGGTTAATTTGTTTACGCCTTTCCGGTCGAAATAGAGATTGACTTTGTTATTTTGGGTGTGAATGGTCCAGTTGGGCAAGTCTGTAATGGTAATTAATCCCTTCAAATCTTGCGTTTTGGAAATAGGGTCGGTAAATGTGATTTGAATGCCGTTTTCCGGTTCAAAGATTGGTTCGGCCGACAGTACTTTGAAAACGTCTAATACGGGAATATCAACGCTCCGGGAAAGGGTTTGAGGAATACCCAAGGTTTTTCCGTCTAAATGAATTTCCAATCTCGTTGGGGTTTTCCTGCGTTGAATGTTCGTTATGACGAAGCGAAAGATCTTAGCGTCTTCCGTTTCTTCGATTACCGGAGAAAGCGATTGTTTATCACTTGTTTGCGCTGAAAAAGCTTTTTGAATCGATGCCCATTCCGTTCGATTACTGAACCGGATTTCACCACGAACCGTCAGGGTTGAGGCATTGGATATTTCCGGAGAATCGACCCAAACATCGGCGTCTTTATCTTCTACCTTAAATGAAAAAGGAAACACTTTCAGTCGTTTATCTGTTTGTATCACTTTCCCCAATTGGAATTGAGCATCGTAAGTTTGGCCGCTTTTCAATGCGCCGCTTTCGGGCGTAAATTCGATGATGCGATTGTTGACCCAATACGCTTTCCCTTGAACGGATGGCGAAAAAGAAAACAAGTTTTCCCGGATTTCCACATGGGGTTCTATACCGGATTGTTCATCGGCCAATTCTATGCGTATGGTGGACGAAGGATCAATCCTACCGCTGGTATAGCCGCTGATGTAGGGTATAAATTCCGAAACGGGAACGACTTCGCGATGACAGGCAACAGAGGATAATAGCACAATTAGAAAGGAGTAAAAAGTCAAACGAAATTTCTTTGTATTCATAATAAATGTTATTATTTTCTGACAAAATTAATTAGAATAAATGGATTATAAAATAATTGCCGATAAAACTTTGAATCTGCGCCTTAAATATTTCGACATAAAATTTGCAATAATAAAAAAAAGGATTATCTTTGTCCCGTAAAATCGCTGACAGTCAGCGAATATATGCAATAATTTACAATAACAGTTACAAAGCAAACGCAACAAGGGCATGTACGGAAGCAACAGAAATAGGTATACCGGCAAGGGGGTTCTCTCCCTGGTTTTCGTGCTCAATAACGAAATGAAGGTGCCGGAATCCCCCCCCCGTCGAATTGCTGCAAATCAATAAGTTACATAATATTATCTCTGCTTCAAACGCTTGAAGCAAAGGAAGGAATAGCTACAAGTCCGTCCGGTTTTTTTCCTGTTGGGAAGAAAACCGGATGGGCTTTTTTATTAACAATTTAATACCTAAAATCATGCCAATTGTATTTAACAAAGTGGAGCGGGCGAATCCTTTAGACAGGACACAGCCCAAAAAATGGTATCCCATCCTGAAGACTTTGAGCCAGGTGGGAGAAAGTGAAGTAGCCAAGGCTATTTCGGACGAAACGACGCTGAACCGCAAAGAAGCGGAAATGGCGTTAGACCAGTTGGAAAA
>JAISYG010000113.1 GCA_031270075.1 Dysgonamonadaceae bacterium | reverse complement strand
CGGTTGATTATTCCGGTAAAGTCATATTCAAATGTGTTTTGAAATAGGCTTTTACCAGTCTTACTTTTTCGCGCATCGCGTCGGCTCCCGCTTTTCCGCCGAACGGAAAGCGCGTGTCGCGGTCGTCGGTCGTAATCCAGGGTTGCGTTTCGGCTTTCGCCGGATCGTATTTGGAATACAGGCAAGCCGTATTCGCTTCTACGGCAGCAAAAATGGCTTCGCGCTCGGCAGGCGTTGTGGTAAGAATGAGGGCTGCAAAATCGGCGAAGTCCTGCCGCAAGGTGCCACGACTGTAATCAAACGAAATGATGCGGTATCCCAAAAGGGTTGCATCTTCGTAGGATGCATAGCCGCGCCGCCCCATATTCAGAATGCCCAGTCCCTGCCAGAGGGTTTTTTCTATTTTAAATTTGTCTTCGACCGGCACAGTCGCCGCTGCCGACCAGGATTTGCCCGTATCGGTCGTCTTGCCGCTCCAATAAGGATAGTTAAAGGAAAAAATGCCTCCCCTGGCGTCGAAAATCGTCAGTTTTATTTGGGAAGCCACGGCTTCGCTTACAGCGCGTAATTCGTTGGGTTCGGGAAACTCCTTGTTGTTGAGCAGCCGTTCGACCAGGAGGGAAATCAGGTCGAAGCGCAACTGCGCCGAAGTGGTATCGAGCCTTTCGCCGATATTGCCTATTACCAAGTATTCGCCGGTAACATTGCCGGGCAGCGTGTAGCGTTTTTCCCATTTTTCGGGCGGTTTGGCGTTTTTGTCGTTATAGGTAAAGGTATTGTAGAGCGAATCGACCAGCAGCACTTTCGGCGGCATTTTGTTTTGGAACAGTTTCTGCGGAAAGATGCTGAGTATTTGGCGTTCGAAGAAGCCGAGAAATTCGTCAACCTTGGTGCTGTCGGCTTCGGTGTACGGAAATTCGTAGCCTTCGGAAACAGGTGAATACTCTTTCGGTTCGAAGCGCGATTTGACGGCGATGCCCCAGTCTTCTTCCAAACGGTCGAGCGTGGTACCTACCAGAAAGAGATCGTCGATACTTTCACGGGGTTTGAGTTCGTCTTCGCAGGCGGCGAGCGACAGCAGCCAGGCGCAGAGGACGAGTGGGATGAAGCGAGATGTTTTCATATTTTATTTCTGTTTTTATTTTGAAATGACTAATCGGGTTGCCGGTTGGGACGCGGGTTGGGAACGAGCACAGAACCGTTGTAATTGAGTTCGTCCTGCGGGAAATTCAGTACGTAGGCGTCGTCGCCGGGATGCAGGGTGTAGCTGCGATTGTTTGTCCAGCGGTGCACGATGGGTTTTTGTTTCGCGGTGGGGATGCGGCGCAGATCCCACCAGCGGTGCAGTTCTTCGAAGCAGAGTTCGCGGCGGCGCTCGTCCCATACAAATTCTGTCAGGCTTTCGATGCTGAAACCGGCTTCGTCCAGCGGCGTATAAACGGCTGGGTCGAAGCGTTTTTGGCGCAGACTGTTGAGCAGTTCGATGGCTTCGCTCTTATTGGGGTTCTCTTTGCGAACGTAAGCTTCCGCCAGCGTCAGGTATACTTCCGAAATGCGGAATGCGAAACGGGCAAAAAACTCGTCGGCGGGCGGGAGGTTTTCTACTTTTACCGTCGTGTAGCTGTATCGCAGCGTAGGATAATTATCGCCCGGCGTAGGCGGATAGAACCAGTAGGCTTTCCGGCGATCACCCGTTGAATATGTGTCAATCAAATTGTTATCGCCGTGTGAAGAGGGAGCATAATACATGCCGAACGTTGCTGTTATGGTGGGGTAAAGCTGGCTTTCGTAAGTGGACGAACTCCAGTCGTAGCCCCATATAAGTTCGGTATTTTGGTTGTTGATAAACTTAACCAATTTGAATCTACCGAGTTGCGGGTCTTCCGTGCGAGGACCCGCGGTGGTTTTGTCTGTGATGCCGAACAGGGTGTATTGCGGAAACGACGCGCGCAGTTCTTCGCCGTAAGCAATCACTTTATCCCAGTCTTCCATATACAGCGCGATGCGCGCCGCCAGAAAAAGCGCCGCCGGATAACTTATTTCGTATACATTGCGTTCGCAGTTTTTATCTTTCAAATTATCAAGCGCCGTTTGAATATCGCTTGTAATCAAACCCCATACTTCGGCGATGCTTGCCCGCGGATATTTATCGAGCACCGGTGTGGAGGTGGGTTTTACCGGCACGCACAAGTCGTCCGGCAGGGCTTTGTTGTAGGGTTTTGCATACAAGTTTGCCAGCAGCAGGTAGGCGAAAGCGCGCGTAAATGCCGCTTGCCCACGCAGGACTTCGCGTTCGGTTGGGCTGCCTTCTGCCTCTTCCAAACCTTCGAGGCAGGCGTTGGCTACCATCACTTGCTTGTAGAGATACATATAGGTGGCGTCTTTAAACGTTGTCAGCTCCACGTCAGCGCCCCAGGTGTAGATTTCGGCGAACTGTTCCACCCGGTAATAGGGTACCAGATTGGTCCAAAAATCTTCCTTATCGGGCATGGTCAGCGCGTCGATGTATTCCATATCGTCCGTCATATGCATCCAGGACGCATATTGCGCAAGTATGGACTGGAAATAGCCTTCGCCTTGCAGAATTTCTTTGTAATGCGTTACGGTAGACGGCACAATCAGGTTTTGCGACGAGCGTTTGAGGAAGTCGTCGCAGGAAGATAAGGTCTGAATCATGATTATCATGATAATCAGATAAATGTTTCTTTGTATTCCGGTTTTCATATGCTTTCTCTAAAAATTGACTGTTAAACGTAATGAATAAGTTTTCGGCAACGAGGCTCGCTCGCTGGTTTGTTCGGGATCGCGTCCGTTCCACTTTTTATCGGCTATCAGAAACAAGTTCGATACTTGCAGCATCAGCACGGCATCGGAAATTTGCAATGCTTTGGTTAGCTTACCGGGCAGTAAATAGATCAGGCTCAAACTGTTCATCCGTAAGTTATCGGTTGATGCCACACGCACATCCGAGTTGTCGTAATAGATGACTCCCGCTTTCAGTGCGCCCGCAGTAATCGGTTGTTTGGGCAACAACTCGTAAACTGCTACCTGATTGAACACCGCGGGAATATGGGTATAGGCTTCATCGCCCGGTTGCTTCCAGCGGTTGACGTATTCGCGCGATACGTTTTTAGTAGGATCAAGCAACCCCGCCTCGTAGAAGTTGGCTATCAACGCAGGTAAGCGTTTGACGCCTCCCAGCGAATAGACAAACGTGCCGCGCAGACGGAAATTTTTGTAGCGCAGGGCCGGATTGAAAGCGCCTGTTATCGGTGGCGTTTTCAGCCCCGAGCGCACAATGTCGATCGCATAATTCAGATTATAATAATAAGGTGTTTCTACATCGCCGTTCATCCAGGTGGCTTTCCCGTTTTCATAAAAGATGGGCAAGCCGGTTTCGTGGTCAAGCCCTGCGAAATGGTAGGAATAGAGCGTTCCATACGCTTCACCTTCGGTAAGCGCCGTTCCCGCAACTTGCTGACCGATATATTTTATTATATCGGCAACTCCCGATGTTTCATCGCGCGGCACATTGGCATAAGTAAGCACATTGCGGTTGTAGGCGAAGACGGTGTTGAGGCTTGCTTCCCAATTTTTGCTGCGATAGAGGTAGCCTGTCAGGTCGAACTCGATACCGGTATTGTTGATCCCTCCCGCATTGATTTTATGCTGATTGTTTCCGTTTACCTGCGACATTTGCGTGATCATGATCATATCGGTACCTACTTTGTGGTAAAAATCGACCGCTCCGGCTAAGCGTTTCTCCCAAAGCGAGAAATCGACGCCTGCGTTGTACGAAACGGTTTTTTCCCAGCGCAGGTCGGCATTGGGCATCATGTCGATAAGCGATCGTTCAAAATAATGTTCGGTATCGTATTCGAGGAGCCTTGCCACCAGGTCGGGCGAAGTCTTGGAATCGACATTCCCCTGCACGCCATACGAGCCGCGCAAGGCCAGATACGACAGGACAGCATTGTCTTTCAAAAAATCTTCCTGTGTAAGAATGTACCGTCCCGACACCGACCATACCGGCAGGAAACGGTATTTGGGATTGTCGCCAAACTGGTTCGATCCGTCCATACGGACATTGGCGTTCAACATAGCCTTGGCCTTGTAGGCATACGAAGCAAAGCCCAGCCACGACACTTTGTTTTTTGTATTGTCGGTAATTTTGGGACGCACAAGTGCTTTCCCCGCACCGCTCAGTCCGAAAAGCGCTGAAAAATTCTCTTGCGAAATGACGGGCGAAATCTGCTGCCCCCGGTCGTAGCGCCAACCGTAGGCCGAAGCTGCAAACCCGTACGTTTTTACGCTGCTTACTTCGGATATGGTTTGTGCGCTTACTATATGATCTTTCGCTACTTCTTTTTCGTAGGCCAGTTGGTTGCGCAGGGAGTAAGAGCGCTGTTCGGAATAACCGCCGTTATAAATCCCGCCGTAAGGCAGTTTCGATGCTTTTTCTTTGGCACTGCCGGGGGCGACCAGCGGGTCGCCGTAGTTATATCCCCGCTCCACAGCTGCCGCATACGAATCGTGCATTGCCCACGAAGCGGTGGTAGCAATCACTTCGCGCATCGATCCGCTAAATTCGTAACGCAACTTATCCCAGATGTTCCACCGCAAATCGAGCTTGCCGAGCAATTGCGATTGCTTGCCTTTGGAACCTGTTTTTGCTATCTCGTTCAAATAATTGAGCGTTATCGGCGAAACGGTGTAGTCGCTCTCGTAGGGCTGGTAATAAAACGGTTCGCCGTTGTCGTAATACGCCGGAATGGTGCGCGAAGTGGTATAAGCCCACTTATCGGGACTGGTGCCGCCGTAAAATCCGGTATTGTCGCTCACCGTTCCATTGAGTTGGAAATTGACGTATAGTTTTTCACCCAACCACGACGTAAGCTTGCTCATGGCCGTATAGCGTACCGCATCGCTGCCGAGCGACGTTCCCTGCAAATTGCTATACCCCAGCGAAGCATAATAAGTCGTGTTTTCGTTGCCGCCCGTAAGGCTCACGGTATGATCGTGGCTCAAAGCATCGCGGCAAAGCACATCGTACCAGTCGGTATTGCGTTCCCATATTCTCCGGAGCGCCTCGTTGAAACTGTTTACGCCCCGGATGGAACGTCCCTCAAATTCACCTTTATTGTTCAACTGGTAACGAAGGCCTTCGTAACCTACGTCGGTGGAATAGTATCCGCGCGGAAGTTGCAGTTGTTCTATCTCGTACGACAGGCGTATACGTTCCGAAGCATCCATCAGATTGAAATCGGAATAACGGTCGCGCGCATTGAGCGTAAGGCTGGTGTTGTACGACACGCGCGGCGCCCCCACACGTCCCCTTTTGGTTGTTACTACAATCACACCGTTGGCCGCTTGTACGCCGTAGAGGGCCGTTGCCGCCGCATCTTTCAGCACATTGATGCTTTCGATATCCTGCGGATTGATGCCTGCAATAGCGTTGCCGATCAGATAGGCCGCATCGTCGCCGTCGAGATTGGAATAGTCGATGCTGTTGTTCGGGTCAACATCGTCGAGTATGATGCCGTCGAGTACCCAAAGCGGGGCCTTGTTGCTGTAGAGTGACGATGTTCCGCGGATGCGTATCTTGGGTGTGGCGCTCGGCTCGCCCGACGAGGTCATGACCATCATACCGGCGACTTGCCCGGCAAGCATCTGGTCGACAGACAGTTTGGACGACAACAGAATATCGTCGGCCTTCAGTTGTTTGACCGATCCGGTCAGTTCATTCTTGCGGATGTTCTGGTAGCCGGTTACAACTACTTCGTCGATCGAGGTTTCATCCTCCTGCATAACAATAATCCACTCGCCCTTGGCGGGACGTTTACCGGCCGTTACCGTATGCGTTTTCATCCCCAGATAGGAAAATGTGATAAGGGTATGCGGCTCAATCGTGGCGCGAATCATGAAGATACCCTTGCCGTCGGTAACGGTCGACGTGGCGGCATCGTTCGTCCGCACCGAAACGCCGAGCAGCGGCTCGCGCTTCTCGTCCACTACTTTACCGATGATAATTTCCTGCTTTTCCTGCTGCTGGGCATGCAAAGCAGGCATAAAAAGATACCATGAGAAAAAAACAATAACATATTTATTCACTACTTTTCGTATTAAAAATTTGCAACTCGACTATTTCAAATAGCACATTTATTTTCAGTACAAAAATATATAAAAAAAATAAATACACAATAAAAAAGATGTATAATACCATAAATATGCTATTTTTTACTTTAAAAAAACAAAAAAACAGTATCATTTTCCGGAAAAAATAGAACATCGGAACATGGGGCGGGGTGCATTTGAGTATGTCAATGTGAGCGAGAGGCCGGTTTGTCACAAATTTGCATAATCGAAGGTTGTTTTATCCTGCAAAAGGATGGCTGCAAGGCCTGCTGTGGTCTATGTCGGAGAGTACAGCCGGTTATATCTTACTGCCGGCCTTTTATCGTTACGGCGGATATTTCTCTTTAAACCATTCACTTTTTAGTAAATTTTTACTACTTTTGCGCTATGGAAATCGATTAATATGTTAATAAAGCTCTACGAAAACAACCCCAATCAGCGCGAAATAGACAAAATCGTTCAGATTTTGCGCAACGGCGGCATCATCATCTATCCGACGGATACGGTGTATGCCATGGGTTGTGATGCATTGAATGTGCGGGCTGTGGAACAAATTTGCAAATTCAAGGACATCAATCCGCAAAAAGCCAATCTGTCCATTATCTGTTACGACCTGAGCAGCATCAGCGAATATGCCAAAGTCAGCAATCCTGTATTTAAGTTAATGAAGAAAAACTTGCCGGGGCCTTTTACCTTTATCCTGAATGCCACCAACAACCTTCCTAAAATCTATAAAAATCGGAAAGAAGTCGGTATCCGTATCCCTGATAATCCTATTATCCGTACGATAGTGAACGAGTTGGGCAATCCGGCGCTTTCAACTTCCGTTCGTACAAAAGATGATATTCTACAATACGCTACCGACCCGGAATTGATTGAAGAAGAATACGGCAACAAAGTAGATGCCGTAATCGACGGCGGTTACGGCGGTCTGGAACCATCCACTATTGTCGATTGCACCGGCAGCGACATTGAAATTGTCCGGCAAGGAAAAGGAGATTTGATTTATGTTTAGCATTCCTCTTGTCAAACGCGCCATGACAACTATTACCCTGGCGCTTTACTTTCTCGGTATGTATGCGCAGGACATTGTTCCGCCTCTGGATATCCCTCTTTACCTCAGTGGTAACTTCGGCGAACTGCGAAACAATCACTTTCATTCGGGCATTGATTTTAAAACCCAGGGAGCAACCGGTCAACCCGTGCGGGCTGTAGACGAAGGTTTTATTGCCCGGATAAGCGTCAGCCCTTACGGCTACGGGAATGCGCTGTATATCGCTCATCCCAACGGAAAAACATCCGTTTACGGTCATCTGGAACGTTTCGCCCCACCCATCGAGGCCTTAGTGCGTGACGGTCAATACCGGCGGGAATCGTTTAGCGTCAACTTGTATCTTTTACCTCAACAACTTCCGGTAAAAAAAGGGGAACGAATTGCATGGAGCGGCAACAGCGGCGGTTCCGGCGGCCCGCACTTGCATTTTGAATTTCGGGATACCCGGACGCAAATCGTTCTCGATCCCCTGCCTTCGTTCAAAGACCGGATAAAAGATACGCGTCCGCCCGAAATTCGTGCATTGATGGTATTTCCCCAACCGAACCAAGGCATTGCCAATGGGAGTGCACAAAACCAAGTGCTGAAATTAATCCGGGACAAGGCCGGCCGGCAAAGTTTGGCGAATCCTCTTACCGCATGGGGACAAATCGGCTTCGGTATCAAAGCGTATGACCGGATGGATGAAACTTCCAATATTTATGGAGTCAATGAAATTATTCTGAATGTGGACGGACAAGAAATCTATCATTCCATTATGAATCGGTTTTCGTTTGATGACACCCGCTATATAAATACATACATCGACCGGACGGAATGGACGGAGCACAATGCATTTTTCATGAAATCTTTCACCGATCCGGGAAATTTTTTAGGGATAAACCGCGCGCCCGGTAATGGGATTATTTCCATCGACCGGGAAAAAATCTATCACCTCGAATATGTTTTGAAAGATGTGTACAACAATACCACTACTTTCCGTTTCGATATTCAAGGCAAACAAGCCGGTCTTCCCCAAGGAGAACAGCAAGGCGTTTGGTTTCCTTTCCATCGCGACAATGCATTTGCCGAAAATGGCATAGAATTGCAGATTCCACGGAAAAATCTGTATACGGATCTCGATTTGCAAACGCAGGTTGTTGCTTGGCATACCCCTTTTGCTCCTTTGTATATTGTGGGCGACCGGATTCCCTTACATACTTATTGCCCGCTTACATTAGCTATTGCCAACGATTGCTATCCCGATAAATCGAAATACGGAGTGGTTTCTTACCTGCAGGATAAAAAAACATGGCTGGGCGGCCAATACAAAGACGGGAAAATCAGGGTTCAAATTCGCGAGTTGGGCAAGTTTTCCGTGGATATCGATACGATTCCGCCAACTATTACGCCTTTAAGCGAAGCTACATGGGCAACGAATCGGCGCATGGCTTTCCGAATTTCGGATGAATTGAGCGGCATTCAATCGTATCGCGGTACGCTCGACGGACAATTTGTCCTTTTTGAATACGATGCCAAAAACCATCTTCTTTATTGCGTTTACGATCCCGAACGGATGAAACAGGGACAGCAAACACTTCACTTAAGGGTTACGGATGGGGCAGGTAACCGGTCGGAATTTCGAAAAACGATTCAAATGGGATTGAAGTCTACTTTCACTGTTAAAAATAAAAACAAATGAAAAAGCCAACCATAACAGTTACAAAGTAAAAATATATAATACTATTATAAAAACACAAATTCAAAAAATTATGGTAAAAAGAATTCTATTCTTATCAGTTGTCGCATTATCGGCATTATCGGTAAGCGCACAATCCGTTTCTTCCATTTCCGTTACCAATGTTAGCGGAACGCTCAGTTTGAAAAAGAAAAACATGCAGGCATTACAGATTGAAGTATTGCCGGCTGACGCCGCAAACAAGGCGGTAAGTTATACCGTTGACTATTCGGCGGTAGCAACCGTAAACGCATCCGGGGAAATCACCGGTGTAAGCGCAGGCCAGGCAACCGTTACTATTACGGCGCAGGATGGTTCCAACGTGAGTACAACGCTGCCGGTTACCGTAACCGACCGTTCTCCGGAAATGCCGGTAAACGACCCCACCGGACCGTTTATCCTGTATTCGACGAGCGGCGATAAAGTAGTTACGGTAGATGCAGATGGGTATATCGTAGAGAAATTCTATGCAAAAATTTCAGACAACTACACTTTTACGGTAACTTCAGCAGCAAACGAAGCAGGCAAAACAACCCCTTCGAGTTTTGCAGTAACGCTTCATCCCCTGTCGCGTCCGGCAGCCGTACAGCCCGCGCCCGATTCGCTGATTGTATTGAGCGACCCGCACGGCAACTGGACTGCCTTTACTTCGATTCTGAAAGCCAAAGGTGTCATCGACAACGATTTGAAATGGAAATTTGGCGCCAATCAATTGCTGGTTAACGGCGATCTTATCGACTCCGATTCAGGCAAAGACGACGCCCTTGCTATTTTCTGGCTGCTCTACCAATTACAACAGGAAGCGCAGGATGCCGGTGGTAAGGTGTATGTCCAGTTCGGGAATCACGAATTATCGGCAATCGGTAATAACAACCCCGAAGATTCCAAGTTTAAAACACTTGCATCCAAGTATAGTATGTCGTTCGGTCGTTCGGGCTTGTTCAGCGCCAGTAGTGAGTTGGGACGCTGGTTCCGCGATGCCCTCACTTTCTTTCAGATTGTGGGTAAAGACTTTTTTGTTCATGGCGGACTTAGTAATGCTTTCTATACCAATGTGGCTGCAACAAGCAATTTGGATCAATTGAACACCAATGGCGGAGTTCAAATGATAAGCGGCTCCGGCCGCAATGCCTATCTTTTTGCTGGCGGCGCTACTGAAACCACCGGAGGTCCGCTTTGGTACCGCGGTTTGTGCCGTACTGCCGGCGCTATTACATTAGACAGGCTGCTCGAAATTTGCCAACGACACAATGTCGATCGCATCGTTATCGGTCATACGGAAGTACAATCCTCTTCAAACCGGGTTACCTCCACCCACCCGACCTCTTACAATTATTACAATTACCGCGTATTGAATGTGAATGTACCTGTGGCAAAGGCTTACAGCGCAGGAAACGGTCGCGGCGCACTTATCCTGAAAGATGGTTCTGCTTTCTGTATTTATGACAAAAAAGCAAATACGCCCATCACAGGACCCGAGGGTGTTGTGCCTCCCGGTGATCCCAATACCAACACGGTTTCGTTTGAAGGCGGTACCGGTACGGAAACTGACCCTTACTTGGTTAAAACTGCGGAACAACTCGATTTGGTACGCGATTATCTGTCGGATGTCGAAGGCGATAAAATCTACTTCAAGCAGATTGCAGATATTGATTTGACAAGCTATCTTGCCGCCGAATATCCCGACGAAGGATGGCTGCCCATCGGCGTATCCGGAGGCAAAAGATTTGGTATCTACGATGGCGACAATCATAAAATAACCGGCTTATGGATTAACAGACCTGCTATGCAGCGTGTCGGATTGTTCGGCATGTTGAGTACCTCCAGCAAAATTGCCAATTTGGGCGTAGAAATAGATACAAAAGGCATTACCGGACTGTCTTATGCCGGCGGACTTGTTGGCCAAATAAACGATCTAACGATGGTGATTGAAAATTGTTATGTAACCGGAAATGTTACAGGCGTAGGCGCATCTCCAACTTATGCCGGTCTGTTGGCCGGTTATAATATCGGTACGATTACTAATAGTTACGCGATAGGAACAGTAACAGGCACAGGCGTCGTAGGCGGTTTATGTGGAGGTTCTTCCACTACTACCAATTCGTACATGACCTTTACCAACTGTTATGCAGATGTTTTAGTAATCGGTACGACCCTTATCGGCGGACTGGTAGGACAGAGCAGTAGCAGCGCAAGCGCAACAAAAAATGTTACAAATACCTATTTCAATGCAGAAATAAATGCCGCCGGTTTGAATTCCTTCGGCTCACATCCCGCCATAGCGACTACCGCAGGAAAAACAGGCGCAGAACTCAAAACACAATCGACCTTTGTCGATTGGGATTTTACCCATCTTTGGAAAATAGACGAAGGCGCCCGTACCCCTTATTTCCAATGGCAAACATCCGGACCCGGCGGCGCCGTAGCAGTTCCGACTTACAGTACGCCCGGCAACGAAATTTGGTATTACATCCAATTCGCTGAAACCGGTTTGGTCGTTCAATCCAACGGTACGGAGGCCATTGCAACAGCAGAAACGTTGACGTCCGGTCTGGACAATCAATTGTGGAAGTTTGAAGCAACCGGCAATACGGTTTCCGGAAATGGATTTACCGGCGACGAGGTTACGATTAGCAGCAAAGCTAATCCTTCCCTCAAGCTGCGTTACAACACTACTTCTTCCAGCAGATGGAAATCAACTACGGCTACTTCTTATACGGAAACCGGTTTGTTACCCCATTCGTTTGACCACAATGGCATATCATGCTCTGCTTTGTGGGGGTATACTACCAACAGTTTCAGTTATCTGTTGCGACCGTACGGTGGCGCCGATACGGCAGGCACAGAACTCCAGCGCAATCCCAATGGAACTACAACTGTTTTGCTGGATAATGCGGTCGTTTTTGTTCCGACTGGTGGTGTGGGTTATAAGACGCTGAAGAAAAACACATTAAAAGTATATCCATCACCGGCTGCGGATGTTGTTTATGTGGATCTACCCGAATCTGCTACCAAGATTTCGATATCGAACATCGCAGGTCAGACCTTCAAGAGTGTAGCGCTTGTCGCCGGCAGAACCCAAATCATTCCGGTTTCGGATCTTGCATCGGGCATTTATATCCTGAAAGTTGAAAAGAAATCAGGCGTTGAAGTAGCTAAATTTAGTGTAAAGTAAACCGTTCATTTTACAAAAAGAAAGCAAAAACGGCGCTATAATTTTGTGGCGCCGTTTTTGTTATAAAGGCCCCTTCGCTAAACAGGTAAAATTTAGAATCGGAGAACAGATAAAAGTCGGACTTTTTTTGTTTTCCGGTTCTCTTTTGTTTTTTGCCGTCATTGAAGTGTAAACGTGCCTTTCTATTCAAACCTTTTCATCCTTCAAATGGTTATACTTTGCGCTATGTAAAAATATTAAAATACTAATATAATGCTTAACAAATGTAAATTTTCGTGAACCACACCCATTTATTTTAGATTATTTTATACATTTGCAACCTTAATGAATGCTATATTAAATATATTATTAAATCCAATGAAAAGAAAAGTGAGAAAAAAAGAACAAACGGGAAGAACCGGTAAGGCCGGAAACTTCCGGTGGTATCCCACGCTGATGGGCATACTGCTTCTCTGGCTGTGTTCCTTCGGGAACGCGGCAGCGCAAACTACTTCGAAACTCGAATTGGTCGATCCCAGCGGAAACCATGTTGAGGTTCAGAAGGTTACCAATCTACCTGTTAGCGCCACCAACGTGGGTGACCGGGTTTTCAACACCACTACGAACCACGTAATGCAATGGACAGGGCTGAATTGGCACATGGAGTGGAGCCTGACGCCTATTACCGGCGTTGTTGAAATACCCTCCCCAGCGAGTTGCCCCTACCTGCCTGTCCGCTTTATGAAATACAATCTGGGCGCCGATCCGTCGATAGACACTCCGAAGAAGCAGATAGAGTATCTTGTTACGACGAATTACGGACAAAAATACCCTGCAGATGATGCTCGTGGTGAAAACTGGCGATGGACTTATGTCCGCAAGGTCGACGCCCGCGTTGTGGGTGGTCTGTATCAGTGGGGACGGAAGGACACGCTTCACGGCGCAGGCTACAACGATTCCCCCATACATGAACAACTGCGGTACGTTCGCTATACACAGACAACCGGTACTACTTCTACGACTGCAACCGATACTCCTGTAGATGGAACATTTTATACGGTCGGTGGGAACTGGTACAACGGTGCAAACCCTACTTCCCTTTGGGGTAACGGAAGCGATGGTGAAGAAACTCCCAATAGCGGCGTCCTGTACAATGACAAGTATTATCAGAGTCCGGTCAAGACCGACAATGATCCTTGCCCTCCAGGCTTTCGTGTGCCCACCCAGGACGAATGGGAACGGCTTCTCGGATACGATTTTAATTCCAGCTCCATGCTTAGTAGCAGTCTACTTGATTTCGGAAATGCGCGATATGTCGATAACGGAAATGGGTTGACGTGGGTTCGCGTTGCCTGCAACGGTAACTATCTCGCTGATCCTGCCCCTATCGTTAACGTGGGTAGAGCCGCCACTTCGATTGCCGGAGGCGTCGCCATTTACAAGAGTGAAGTATGGCATGATCCTGCCAACGCTGATTATAAGAACGGTACCAAGGTTCTGTACGAAGAAGCCGCTCCGGAGCCGCTCCTTTTCCTTCCGGCTGGTGGGCTCCGCTTAAATATGGATGGCGGCGAGCCTGCCGGCGATATATCCGGATCTTGGACGTGGGTGCATTACTGGAGTAGCACTACAAGAGGAGGTAAACCCTTTTACCTGTGTATAGGTGATGCAACGGATTCAGCAACCAAACAGGAAATACGAATCCACACCAGCAGCAGCCAAAGTGCGCGCGGGCTAAGCATCCGTTGCGTATATGAGTAATTTAATAACAAGCAAAAAATAGTAACAAAATGAGAAAAACGCTTTTATCTTTTATATCAATGCTCGTCCTGCTCGCCGCAAATACGGTGCAGGGATGGGCGGCCTTAAACATCACGCTGAGCAATCCGGTAACGGTGGTGGACGGCCAATGGCGGGAATTTACCGTTACGATAGCAAACACCGAGATGGTGGTGGATTACAACCGGATAGCTGTCAACCTGCAACTGGAAGGAGCCGCTTCCGGCGGATCTCAGTCGTGGTACGATGCACTCGACATCGAGTTTTGGAAAACAAGCGGCACCTCCGGGTGGACTTCAGCAAAGGCTTATCTGGATATAGAGCTGTTTAAAGTGCTATCTGCTACGACTACCCGGATTGATCTTACCTGGACATTGCCCCAAATCGTAGTAACGAACCCGGACTCTCTCACGTTTCAAGAGGCTTTCGGCAACTGGGCCAACGACACGGAGTTGCATTTCAGGATCCGGTCTAACACAGCGCTGAAACCGGACAAACCGCTGACGCTTCGGATGGAGTTGTCATGGCTATATGATTTAGATGCATGTAATACACTTTTGAAAGAAACATCGAACGATGTTAGTATGACGTTCTCCTCGGCAGCCTCGGAGGTTACGTTCCCCACAGCTTCCGCCATTACCTACGGCGAGGCGCTCTCCACTTCCAGCCTTTCGGACGGAACGACGGGCAGGGGCAGTTTCGCATGGCTCGACGGAGATACCGTCCCGCAGGTATCGAATTCCGGATATACGGTTGTCTTCACGCCTACCGATAAGGACGATTACAATTACAGCGTTATCAGTGATTGGGATGCCGTATCGGAAACCGTGCGGCGCACCGTGGGCATTACCGTAAACCCCGCTACGCTGACCATCACGCCCACCAGCGGCCAAACGAAAGTGTACAACGACAATGATCCGATATTTACTTACACAGCTTCCGGCTGGCAAAATGGCGATGACGAAAGTTTGCTCACCGGTGCATTGAGTCGCGATGCAGGAGAAGATCCGGGGTTGTATCCCCTTACGAATAGCGGCACTCCGCCCGTTTCGGCAGGCGACAACTACACCATCTACTTTGTTGAGAACGTTCAATTTGAAATCACGTCCTTGTATAAGACTATCTATTTCGATGCTCGGGGTGGAACAGTAGATCCCGGAAGCCTGCCTGTTACATACAACGTTAAAGTGGGTACTCTGCCCACACCCGTCCGCAAAGGTTATACTTTTTTGGGCTGGTTTACCAAACCGGACGGTGCAGGAACATTATACACCGCCTCTACTGTTTATAAACAGCTAACCGACATCACCCTCTACGCGCATTGGACCAATATCTACACGGTCGATTTCAATGCGGAGGGCGGCGAACCGGTATCCGAAATCCGGTCTGTTGTTTACGGTACAGAGTTGGGTGCATTGCCCGAACCCATCCGCACCGGTTACACTTTCAACGG
The DNA here is from genome assembly GCA_031270075.1 of Dysgonamonadaceae bacterium. Lineage (GTDB taxonomy): Bacteria > Bacteroidota > Bacteroidia > Bacteroidales > Azobacteroidaceae > Azobacteroides. The sequence continues at coordinate 28,421 of JAISYG010000113.1, read as the reverse complement.
CTGGTACACCGAACCCTACGGCGAAGGCGTGCAATACACCGCCACTACCCTGTATGAAATTGAAGGCAATATCACTCTCCATGCGTATTGGAGAGCCAACCGGTATCAGCTTACTTTCGATGCGCAGGGTGGAACGATAAAAATCCCGGACGGAACGGCGGAAATTGTGGAGATACAAGTTACCTACGATGCACCCTTGGGGTCGTTAGTAACGCCTGTACGCGAAAGCAACACTTTTGGAGGCTGGTATACCGAACCGGACGGCATAGGTGAACTGTACACCAAAAACACCATTTATAAACGTACCGGCGACCTTACCCTCTACGCCATGTGGACGCCGGATGGCACCGGTATCCATGAGTTGCAGAACACGGTAGTTACCGCCTATCCTAATCCCTTTACCGGAACGCTCTACATCGCAGGAGCGGACGGCAGCAAGCTGACCGTCTTCTCGTATACGGGACAGACTGTTTTCACCCAACAGGAAATACATGCAGACGAAGCCATTCATCTGGAACGTTTGCCTGCAGGCATCTACCTGCTCCGGTTGGAAAAAGACGGGGAGGTGAAAACCATTCAAGTAGCGAAGAAATAACCGGACTATTTCAAAAGTCATCTTTCAGTCGTGGCGGGCGCGCAGCAAAGCGAAGACCCGCCATGATTTTTTAGTTATTGTCCTAACCGGAAGTAATACTCCGGCAGGCAAAGGATTTTCACTGATGTTCCGGCTGCAACAAATCATTCACCTTCTTCACCGGATTGAAAGTCGCCAATGGAACTTCGACAAAAACAGTATTCCAGTCCGACATGGCGCCGTTCCACAAGCCCGGCAATTCCAGAGCCTTCAATTTTTTTCCTTTTTTAGATTTAGAAGAGATAAAACCGGTATTCATGTCTACATAATCCGGCAAGGAAAATTTCTCGCCTTTGTAATTCCTCAACGCACAGACCAAATCGACCGGATTGAAGTGTGTGCCGGATTCAAATAAGGCTTTCATTTCCGGGTCTTTCAGGTCGATTTGAGAACTTTCCAGGATTTGAGGGGAAATGGTGCCATCGGGATTGACCGCCAGAAACGGACCGCCGCCCGGCTCGCCCGTATTGCGTACCATTCCGCATACACGCAAGGGACGGTTTAATTTGGATTTGATATACAACACCAGTTCCCCATCTTCCAAATGCTTGGTTTCCGGATTCTTGATGCACAAACGGTCTTGAAGGAAATACAGCATTTCGATTAATTGCCCGTGCGTATACTGTCCACTGTCAATCAGATCCAGATAATCGAACATTTGCCGCTGGTAACTCACCAGTACCCCGGCAATAAGTTGTTTGTAACGAACGGTTTCCGACTTGAAAGCATCGGGCGTAACATTGTCTACATTCTTGATAAATACTACATCGGCTGCAATATCGTTCAGATTTTCAAGCAATGCGCCGTGTCCGCCCGGGCGGAATACCAGCCGTCCATTTTCCCGGACAGGCTGGTTATTTGCATTCACCGCCAGTGTATCGGTCGAACTTTTTTGCTCGCTGAAATCGATACGATAATCCACTCCAAACCGTTGAGCGTAATCCGCTGTTTTTTCGCGGATCAATGTTTCAAACAAAGCTCTGTGTCCGGACGAAACCGTAAAATGAATGTTCACTTTTCGCGCCGCGTTGCAGGCATAGAGGGCGCCTTCGACCAGATGTTCCTCCATTGCCGTCCGGGTGCCTTCGGGATAGGTATGAAACAAAATCAGACCTTTCGGTAGATTTCCATAATTGAGTCCTTTCTCGTAGAGCAGGTTATCAACGACAGATTTGTACCGGTTGACAGCTATCAATTCGTCCACCGATTGATTTTCATTCAACAGGCACAACCCGTCGAGAGCCGGATAAAAAGCGAAACGCCTGATGTTTCTGAAAAAAGCCTGTTCAAAAGGCGTAGAAGGAAACGAATAACGCGCTGTCAAAAATTCGAATAAATCCATGAACATCCGGCTGGCCGCACCCGAAGCGGGAACAAATTTCACAATTTCTTTGTCTTGCGCCAGATAAGCTTGCCAAGCCTCTATATAAACCGCCTGTTCCTCGTCCGGAATCTGCCGAATTCCCTTGTTCACCGAAGCAGAAGCCACGACCGGCAAATAGGGGAAACCTGCGAAAAAACAATGTAACTGTTCTTCTATCTGCCTCACGGAAATTCCTTTGGCAGCGATTAAATCCTTATCGTCATTTGTCAACATCCTGTTCAATTTTTATAAAACCAACAACGGTTACAAATATAGAAAATAATCCCGAACAAATTCAGTATCATCCGGTTTTTTTCTTACCTTTGCTGTTGCATTTTTCATTCTGAAACTGATAACATTATGTTGGCCACGGAACAACAGGCAATTAAAGAATAAAAACAGACATAAACCATTTACATTGGATGCAACAAATAAATGAATGATTCATTAAACAAAGAGGAACGTTTGGATTTACTGACCACTTACCGTCACTTGTTGCGGTCGGCGGGCGATACGGTTTCGACGGGCGATAAGGAAAAACTCAAATGTTACATCAGCGATTCGGTGGCAGCGAGCGGTTATGAAAAAGATGTTTACGGCCTGAACAGTTTTCTCCGTACCATGCACACCGCGTTGATTGTATCGGACGAAATCGGTCTGAAACGCTCGTCCGTTTTTGCGGTACTGCTTTCCCGTTTGGTCATGCAAAACCATTGTACGCTTGCGGATATCGAAAAAGATTTCGGCGCCGATACGGCCGGCATCATCCGCGGATTGATTAAAACGTACGAACTGTATGGCAAAAATGCCGCCATCGACAACGAACATTTCCGCACCTTGCTGATTTCTTTCGCCGAAGACGTCCGCGTTATCTTAATCATGATCGCCGAACGCCTCTACCTGATGCGCCAGGCCAAATCCATCGCCAACGAAGCGTACCGCTTGCAGATTGCCGCCGAGGCTTCGTTCCTCTACGCCCCGCTCTCGCACAAACTGGGTTTATACACAATTAAATCGGAACTGGAAGATTTAGCGCTGAAATTCCGCGACAGGGAAACTTACGATTCCATCAAGGCCAAACTGAACGAAACCAAACGTTCGCGCGACCAGTATATCGCCGCCTTCATCGCCCCGATAGAAGAAAAGTTGAAGGCGCTGCAATTGAATTTCGATATCAAGGGACGAACCAAATCGATCCATTCCATCCATAATAAACTGCTGAAACAGAAAATCGAATTTGAACGAATCTACGATTTATTTGCCATCCGGATTATTCTTGATACGCCCGTAGCGAAGGAAAAAGCCGAATGCTGGCAAGTTTATTCGGTCATCACGGATATGTACCAGCCCAATCCCCAACGCTTGAAAGACTGGCTGTCGGTCCCCAAAAGCAATGGTTACGAATCGCTGCACACCACCGTTATGGGGCAAGAAGGCCGTTGGGTGGAAGTGCAAATCCGGTCGAAACGTATGGACGAAATCGCCGAAAAAGGCCTGGCCGCCCACTGGAAATACAAAGGGCTGAAAAGCGAAAGCGGTTTGGATAACTGGCTGAACAACGTCCGCGAAGTTCTGGAACACAAAGATGCGTCGCCGTCCGACCTGATCGACGACTTCAAAATGGATTTGTACGACGATGAAATTTTCGTCTTCACGCCCAAAGGCGACCTCTTTCAATTGCCGAAAAATGCCACGGTACTGGATTTTGCGTTTGCCGTTCACACGAAAGTCGGTTCCAAATGCATTTCTGCACGGATTAACGGAAAGAATGTGCCTATCAAACACAAACTGAAAAGCGGCGACCAGGTGGAAATCCTGACTTCGCCCAACCAAACACCCAAGCAGGACTGGTTGAACATCGCGGTAACGAGCAAAGCCCGTGTCAAAATCAAACAATCGTTGAAAGAACAGGCCGCAACCCAGGTTGAATTAGCCAAAGAACTGTTGCACCGCCGTTTCAAAAACCGTAAAATCGAAGAAGACGAATCAAAACTGATGCGCCTCATCAAAAAACTGGGTTACAAAACCGTAACCGACTTTTATGCGGCCATCGCTCAGGATTGTCTGGACGTCAATACGGTTATCGACCATTATCTGGAACAGGAAAAGAAGGAACAGGAACTATCGGAACAAAACAACCGGAGCGTAGAAAACTATTACGCCCCCACTCCCGGCGAAACAATTACCAGGCAGGAAGACGTCTTGGTTATCGATAAAAACTTGACAGGTATCGATTACGCGCTGGCCAAATGTTGCCATCCGATATACGGCGACGAAATCTTCGGCTTCGTTTCATCGCAGGGGATAAAAATTCACCGGATAAATTGTCCCAATGCGCCTTCGTTGTTTAAGCGTTACGGCTACCGGATAGTCCAATCGCGCTGGGCTGGAAAATCTGGTGCAAACTATCCGGTAACCTTGCGAGTAATTGGCCACGACGATATCGGCATCGTAACCAATATTACTTCCGTTATCTCCAAGGAAAGCGGCATGATGTTGCGTTCCATCAATGTGGATTCCAAAGACGGGCTGTTTCAGGGAACGGTTACCGTTTTGCTGAGCGATACTTCCGCGATGGATGGTTTGATAAAGAAAATCCGGGCCATTAAAGGAATCAAGCAGGTGAGCCGCTATTGAAAGTTTCGCTATTTAATCAGCGTAAGTTCTTCCTGTTGTCTAATCAACACCTGTTGTTGGTTCTCGATTAAGGTTTTCGCAGTTTCGATATCGCTTTTCGCTTTTTCGATGTTTACTTTCGCTTTTTCAATGTCTTTCTCATAATTCAAAATATCCTTTGTCCGGCTCTCAATCCGCTTGTACAAGTTTTCGAGTTCCTTTTTGGTTTGTTCGATTTCCTTTTGCTTCAACTCCGTTTTCACTGCTATATCGAAGACATAAAGAGCGGCGTTATATTTCCGGTCGAGGAAATTTTTAATGTTCACAATCAGTCTGGGGTCGGAATAAGAAGTTTCGAACGGCGCTTCCGCTCCTTTTTTTACAAAGCAATTAACCGTTGTAACCGGCGCGTTTTTGTCCTTGCTTATTTCATCAAAACTTACAAACAGACAGATATAATCTGGACTGATAGTGGAAAATAAAATCGGCGCTTCGTACGCAATTTTCCTGCCCGACGATTTTCCTTTACTCAAGCCTTCAGCCTTGAACAAAGTTTCCATGATTTTTTGTGCATCTTTCGCATTTACTTTCACTTTCGTTGATACGCAGGGGCCGGAAGTGGTTTTATCCAATTGTGCTGTACTTTCGTATGCCTGTTGGGCATTGATTGTTAACATTGACATTGTCAATGTAACTGATAACCAGAATGTTTTCTTTAACATGATCATTTTTTTTTAGATGAATACTCAATTTCTTTTCTTTTAAACATGCAAAAAATGGGCCACACTTTCATTCCAACAAGAAATGCACATGATTATATATTTTGTGCAATTTTTTGGCCTTTTCCTTGCTTTCCTACCCAAAAACCCCTACTTTTGTCCCCGCATTTGCCGGAAAAGGCAAAAGTAATAATTCTAATTAATTCACGATGAGTCTAAAAATTATTGTATTGGCCAAGCAGGTGCCGGATACGCGGAATGTAGGTAAAGACGCGATGAAAGAAGACGGAACCGTCAACCGCGCCGCCTTGCCCGCCATTTTTAATCCGGAAGACCTGAACGCCCTGGAGCAGGCGCTCCGTCTGAAAGAACAACATCCCGGTTCGACCGTTACACTACTCACAATGGGGCCACCCCGTGCGGCCGATATCATCCGCGAAGGATTGTTTCGCGGAGCCGACAACGGCTATCTTCTCACCGACCGCGCCTTTGCCGGAGCCGACACCCTGGCCACCAGTTATGCACTAAGCATGGCTATAAGGAAAATCGGTGCATTCGACCTGATTCTTTCCGGTCGCCAGGCCATCGACGGCGATACGGCGCAGGTCGGCCCGCAAGTGGCCGAAAAATTAAGCATCCCGCAAATCACCTATGCCGAAGACATTCAGTCGGTAGCCAACGGACGGATTACCGTCAAGCGGCGACTGGAGCGGGGAGTGGAAATAGCCGGAGGGAAACTGCCGTTGCTGGTAACCGTCAACGGGTCGGCCGCCGCTTGTCGCCCGCGGAACGCCCGGCTGATTCAAAAGTATAAATACGCCCAAACGCCTTCCGAAAAACAGGCTTCCGCCGACGATTACCCCCTTTTGAGCGACGCCCGCCGCGCCTGCCTGACCCTGAACGAATGGAGCGCAGCCCACGTCGGCGCCGATGTGGAACAATGCGGGCTTTCGGGTTCGCCTACGAAGGTGAAGAAAATCGAAAGCGTTGTTTTTCAAGCCAAAGAAAATAAGACGCTGGATGCTTCCGATGCACAGATTGAAGCATTGGTGGTCGAATTAATTACTAATCACACCATTGGATAATCATGAACAATTTATTTGTATATCTCGAAATAGAAAACGGCCGGGTAGAAGATGTTAGCCTGGAATTGCTGACCAAAGGTCGCTCGCTGGCCAACCAACTGGAATGCAGGCTGGAAGCCGTAGCTATCGGAAGCGCGCTGGATACCGTAGGCGAACAAGTATTCCCCTATGGGGTAGATGTGCTGCATCGGTTCGACGATGCACGCCTGCATCCTTACACTTCGCTGCCCCACACGTCCATCTTAGTCAAGCTTTTCAAAGAAGAGCAGCCGCAAATAGCCCTGATGGGCGCCACCAGCATCGGCCGCGATTTAGGCCCGCGCGTTTCGTCGGCGCTGTTCAGCGGTCTGACGGCCGACTGCACCTCGTTGGAAATCGGCGACCACGAAGAAAAGAAGGCGGGGAAAACCTATCGCAACCTGCTGTACCAGATTCGTCCTGCTTTCGGCGGCAATATTGTTGCAACCATTATCAATCCCGAAAACCGTCCGCAGATGGCCACCGTTCGTGAAGGAGTGATGAAAAAGGAAATCTGCGACGCAAATTACAGGGGAGAAACCGTTTCGCACGATGCAGGAAAATACGTTTCCGATGCCGACTTTGTTGTGGGTGTGATTGAACGCCACATCGAAGCATCGAAAGTCAATATCAAAGGCGCTCCCATCATCGTATCCGGCGGTTACGGCATGGGGTCGAAAGAAGGCTTCGGTTTGCTTTTCGACCTGGCCCATACCATCGGAGCCGAAGTAGGCGCTTCGCGCGCCGCAGTCGACGCCGGCTTTTGCGAACACGAGCGGCAAATCGGACAAACCGGCGTAACCGTTCGCCCGAAACTCTATATTGCCTGCGGAATATCCGGGCAGATCCAACATATTGCCGGCATGCAAGACGCGTCGATGATTATTGCCATCAATAACGACCCCGCCGCACCCATTAATGCGATTGCCGATTATGTGATTACCGGCGATGTGGAAACCGTTATTCCCAAAATGATTAAGTATTATAAAAAGAACAGTAAATAAACTATCGGTATGTCAAATTTTTATTTAGATAATCCTTCGTTGAAACACCACCTGCACCATCCGCTGATGAAACGCATTGTGGAACTGAAGGAACGCAACTACACCGAAGCAGCCACTTACGACTACGCCCCGGTAGATTTTGCAGACGCTATGGACAGCTACGAAAAAGTGTTGGAAATAGCCGGCGAAATTATCGGCGAAGTGGTAGCTCCCCATGCGGAAGAGGTGGATGCACAAGGTCCGAAAGTGGTGAATAATCGCGTAGAATATGCTCCCGGAACGGTCGAAAACCTGAAAGCCACCACACAGGCCGGTTTGATGGGCCTTTCCATGCCGCGTCGCTACAACGGGTTGAATTTCCCGATGGTAGCCTTTATCATGGCTTCGGATATGGCAGCCCGCGCCGACGCCGGTTTCTGCAACCTCTGGGCCTTGCAGGATTGTGCGGAAACCTTGTACGAATTTGGCGACGAAGCGCAACGGCAACAATATCTGCCCCGCGTGTGCGCCGGTGCAACCATGTCGATGGACTTGACCGAACCCGACGCCGGCTCCGACCTGCAAGCGGTAATGCTGAAAGCCACCGAAGACCCCGAAAACGGCTGCTGGCGATTGAACGGCGTGAAACGCTTCATCACCAACGGCGATTCCGATATTCACTTGGTGCTGGCGCGTTCGGAAGAAGGCACCAAAGACGGCCGCGGCCTCTCGATGTTTATCTACGACAAGCGCGACGGCGGCGTGAACGTGCGCCGGATTGAAAACAAATTGGGCATTAAAGGTTCGCCAACCTGCGAGTTGACCTACAAAAACGCCAAAGCTTACCTTTGCGGCTCCCGCCGGTTGGGTCTGATTCGCTATGTGATGGCTTTGATGAACGGCGCCCGTTTAGGCATTACGGCTCAAGCTACCGGATTGTCCGAAGCAGCCTACCGCGAAGCGCTTGCATACGCGAAAGACCGGAAACAATTCGGCAAAGCCATTATCGAATTTCCGGCAGTATATGAGATGATTGCTAATATAAAGGCGAAACTCGATGCTTCGCGCAGCATTCTTTACGAAACGGCCCGCTTTGTGGATATATATAAAATATTGGAAGACATCGAAAAAGAACGCAAATTGGACGAAGTGGAAAAAGCCGAGTTGAAAAAATACAAGAAACTGGCCGATGCTTTCACACCGCTGGGCAAAGCTATGAATACCGAATATGCCAATCAGAATACGTACGATTGTATCCAGATTCACGGCGGATCGGGTTTCATGAAAGACTATCCCTGTGAACGTTTGTACCGCGACGCCCGCATTACCAATATCTACGAAGGCACCACACAGTTGCAGGTCATAGCCGCTATCCGCCACGTTCTGACAGGAACATACCTGTTGCAAATGCGTGAATATCAATCCGAAACGCTTCGTCCCGAATTAGACGGATTGAAAGCGCGCCTGGCCCGGTTAGTGGAAATCTACGAACAACTGGTTCTGTCCGTAGCCGATACGAAAGACAATGAATGCATTGATTTTCAATCGCGCCGCTTGGTCGAATGCGCCGGGCACATCATTATGGGCTACCTGCTGTTGCTCGATGCCGATCGTCATTACGAGGCCTTTATCCGGTCGGCCGAAGTGTATGTCAGTTACGGAGAAGCAGAGGTGCATAAAATTCAACACTTTATCCGGAATTTCAACCCGGACAGTCTGGAATTTTACAAGCAAGCATGAATCTGATTATCGACCAGGGAAATTCGGCTGCCAAAGTAGCCCTGTTCGATGGGAATACTTTGGTTAAAGTCTTTCACGAAGAGGCTTTAACTGAAGTTTTTCTTTGGAGTATCGTGCAGGAGTTTCGGCCGGAAGCCGGTATTTTCTGTTCGGTGAAAGATGTAACGGACTATCAGAGTTTCAAACTTTTGAAGTCTTTTTATCGGTTGGATTACCGCTTGCCTTTACCGCTGACTATCGATTATCAAACGCCACAAACCCTGGGTATGGATCGTGTTGCCGCAGCAGTAGGCGCCGCCGCCCAAAAACCGGCTACCCACTTGCTGGTTATTGATATTGGCACCGCCATGACGATCGATTATGTTACGGCCGACGGAGTTTACAAGGGCGGTAACATATCGCCGGGCGTCGAGTTGCGATTCAAAGCATTGCATCGCTTTACCGGTCGCTTGCCGTTGATGGACGAACAGGGCGAAATCCCACCCTTGGGCTACGATACCGAAACCGCCATTCGTTCGGGAGTAATCGCAGGAATTGTCCGCGAACTGGATTCTTACATCGACGAATACAAAAAAAATCAGGATATTTCCGCTTTTTTAACAGGCGGGTACGCTTTTTATTTTGAAAGTAAATTAAAAAACGCCATCTTTGCAGACGAAAATTTAGTCTTGAAAGGGCTGAATGAAATTTTAAAGTATCAACAACAATGAGAATCACATTTATTTCTTTATTTATATTATTTTCGTTCGCCGCTTTTTCCCAAAGCAATAAGACAAATTCGCCTTACACGCGCTACGGATATGGCGTATTGGCCGACCAGACATTCGCATCGCAACGAGGCATGGGAGGCATCGGCTACGGGCTGCGAAATTCAAAGATAATCAATCCATTGAATCCGGCTTCTTTTTCGGCCGTCGATACGATGACTTTTATGCTCGATTTCGGGGTAAAAGGACAGGCAGCACTGATGAACGACGGCTCTTTCGGTACATCCCGGCGTTACAACGGAGGTTTGGAGTATTTAGCGATACAAATTCCATTGGCCAAGGGTTTGGGAATGGGTATCGGTATCGAACCGGTATCGTTTGTCGGTTATCAATACGGCGATACTTCTCATGTGCTTAATACCGTATCATCGGATGTGTATAGCGGTAGCGGTGGATTGAATAAGGTATACGGCACGCTTTCCTATCATTTTCTCAAGCGCTTATCGTTAGGCGTTAATGTCGGTTATTTGTTCGGCGATATTACCCACGAACGGACAAATACGTATTCTACATCCACTTCCTTCATTTCTTCGTGGCCGGATTCATTGCGCATGAGCGGATTAACTTACGAGTTCGGACTGCAGTACGTTCAAAAGTTAAGTAAAAATTCGGAAGTGGTTTTGGGTGTTGTATATGCGCCTAAAATTACCACCCATACGGAAGTGATGTTCGATTCCATTAATTACGACGCTCAAGGTCAGATCACAGGTTATCCGGTCTATTACAGTACGCAGGATTCGGTATGTCAAATGCCTGAAACATTCGGAGTGGGTATTACCTATCGCAAACTGAATAAACTGACCGTCGGCGCCGATTTCAGATACGAAAAATGGGCGGAAGCAAAATTTTACGATCAGACGAATTATCTCACCAACCGGATGAAAATCAATGCCGGAATGGAATATATTCCCAACTTGATGAAAAACCAATTGCTGAGTAAAATTCATTACCGCGCAGGGGCTTATTTCGCCAATTCGTATATTATCGACTCCAACGGCTCTAAGTATAACGAATACGGTGTGAGCGTCGGTTTTGGCATTCCTATGGTAGACAGGCGTTCGTTTGTTAACATGGCGTTTGAATATTCCCGTCTTGCGCCTCAAAAAACCGCTTCGATGAGTGAACAATATTTCAAACTCACCCTCAGTTATACTTTCAACGAGTTATGGTTCTTCAAACGAAAACTTCAGTAATCGGGATTCTGCTGACTTGTATGCTGATGCTATCCTGCAACCAACGCAATACAGGCATGGCAACGGTCGAAGTAAATGCAAGCGAGCAACCCCTGTTACACGGCGAAGGTATTTCGTGGCTCATTTCCGATTCGGGAGTTACCCGTTTTCGTTTGAAAACCAAGGTTTTGGATTCTTATTCCAACGATACGGCTTCTTACTGGTATTTTCCCCAAGGCATTCGGGTCGACCAGTTCGACTCGCTGTTTCAGGTGAGCGGATATGTCGAGGCCGATACCGCCTATTATTTCGATAAAACCGGTTTATGGCAATTAATACACAATGTGCTAATCAAAAATACGGAAGGAACTACCTGCGAAACATCCGAATTGTTCTGGAACTCGAAAGAACCGCCCGCTTCCATGCATTCGATTTATAGCGACAAGTTTGTTAAAATTACCAAGCCTGACCAAATCATCACAACTATAGGTTTCAAATCCAATCAGTCGCTGACCAGGTATATTCTGTACAAAAACACTTTGGAAACGGAAATTGATAAAAATAATTCGCCGGAAGAATAAATTTTCTTTCATTAATGGTGTGAAATACTGTAAAACTTCGTATCTTCGTGCGCAATTTTCAAAAAACAGTAAAATAAACATAAATCAATGGCAACATTAGAAAAAATCAGAAGTAGGGCCGCCCTCTTAGTGATTGTGGTGGGAATCGCTTTATTGGCATTTGTTGTGGGAGACTTCTTGAAATCAGGGTCTACTTTTTTCCAGCAGAAACAGGAGAATATTATCAACGTCAACGGTGAAACTTTGGATTACCGCGATTTTCAAACCCAAGTGGAAGACCGTACCAACGCTCTCAAACAAAACACCAACCGTTCGTTTACCGACGACGAACAAAATCAGATCCGGCAAATGGTCTTGAACGAAGCAATCGATAATATCCTCTTTTCCGAAGAAGCTAAAAAAATAGGCTTGACGGTCGGTAAAGAAGAATCCAAAGATTTGCTGATGGGAAATAATATTTCTCCCATGATACAACAATATTTCCAGAATCCGCAAACCGGCCGGTTCGATAAAACAGCCTTGTTGCAATTTCTCCAAACAATTGAAAATGACGACTACACCGGCTACCCCGAAGATGCCATTTTACAGATGATGCAGCAGAAAAAGGCATGGTTAGCCATCGAGGAACAGGTTATCCGCGAGCAACTGAGAAGGAAATTCAGTGTGCTGGTCGCTTCCGCCGTTCTGACTAACGATTTGGAAATTAAAGCGCAAACCGAAAACGACCGTATCAGTGTCGATTTTGATTATGTAGCCCAAGCATACGGCACGATTCCGAGTACGGACATCAGCGTATCGGATGCCGAAATCCAACAATTATACAACGAGCGCAAAAATCAGTTCAAACAGGAAGAAGCGAAAGTGATCGATTATATTGCTCACCCCATTGCACCCAGTCCGGACGATTATCAAGCCGTTGAAAACAAATTGACGACATTGAAAGAACAAATCGCTGCATCGGGCAATATCGCCGAACTGATTCAAACCCATTCGGATATTCCGTATCTGAATGCCTATCAGGCTTATTCCGGTTTGGATGCCGATCTGAAACAATTGGTAGACGTTCATCCGGTGGGCGCCATTGAAGGGCCGGTATTGGTCGATAACACCTACCATCTGTATAAAATAGAAGGAGAACGAGTAGCGCCGGATTCCATTCGCCTGTACGCACTGATGTTACCCATGATGGGAACGGAAGAACAGATAAAGCACCTGTCCGACAGCCTTATTCGTGTCGTTAAGAGCGGCACTCCTTTTACTGAAATGGTTTCCAGCGCAAGCGGCGGACAAACCAACGGGGATCTTGGATGGGTAACCGAAGCGATGTTAGTATCGCAAGTAGATGCCCAGTTCAAAGATGAAGTATTCAACGCACCGGTGGATGTTCCTGCGGTCGTTCAATCCGGTAGAGGCTCCTTCCTGGTGCAGGTAACCGAAAAGACGAAACCGGTGAAGAAATACAAAATCGCCAACCTCCAAATACGTGTTACACCCAGCCAGGAAACCAAAACACGTTTGTATAACGAACTGAGCCAGTATGTTTCAAACAATCACTCGTTAACGACATTGAAAGAAAATGCCGGTAATGCCGGTTTCAATATCCAAACGGATGTGGAAGTAACGAAAGAACAAATCAATATAGGCAACATCCAAAGTACGCGGCAAGTGATACAATGGGCGTTCAATAACAGCAAAGGCGTTATCTCCGATATTTACGAATGCCAGAATGGCGAATATTTTGTGGTAGCAGCCATTGAAGGCACCTTGCAGGCCGGCTACCGCTCGTTGGCCTCTGTTTCGGAATTGCTGAAACTGGAATTGCTGAACAAGAAAAAAGGTGAGAAACTGGCTGCCGACCTGAAAGCCAAAAACTTCACCACACTTGAACAGTATGCGGAAGTGATGAACACTACCCCGCAATCGGTTAAATTTGTTACCTTTGGAACGGCTTCCCTTTCGGGCATCGGCGTAGAACCCGTGCTGAATGTAGAAGCGCCGCTGGCTCCCCTCAACGAGGTTGCAGGACCGTTTGCCGGGAAAAATCGGGTCTATGCGATTGTCGTTACGGATAAACGGGAAGAACCTGTAGCAGACGCTGAAACACAGAAGCAACAGGTGCAAATGCAAAACATGTACCGTACGTACCAGTTAGTTCAATCGCCCGAATTGTTGCGGGAAAATGCAAAAATCGTCAATAATTTCAGCCGATTCTTCTAAATTGCTGTTAGGAAAAACAGTAGAAGAACTGAAACAAATCGCCGGGGATTTGGGAATGCCGCAGTTTACGGCCAACCAAATCTCCGGTTGGTTGTATAAGAAGCGAGTGTCGTCTATCGACGAAATGACCAACCTGTCGCTGGCTCACCGCAGCCGATTGAAAGAAAAATACATCATAGGCCGTAATCAACCGAATCATTCCCAAACTTCCACCGACGGAACCGTTAAATATTTGTTCCCTACATCCGGTAGCGGTTGTGTAGAAACGGTTTACATTCCCGATAGGGAACGGGCTACGCTCTGTGTGTCCTCTCAGATAGGATGTAAAATGAATTGCCTGTTCTGTATGACCGGCCGGCAGGGATTTTCCGGTCAACTGACGGCCGGCGATATGCTCAATCAAATACTGTCCGTCCCGGAAAGCGATACCCTTACCAATGTGGTTTTTATGGGTATGGGCGAACCCTTGGATAATAAAGACGAGCTTTTCAAAACGTTGGAAATACTGACCTCCGGCTATGGTTTCGGATGGAGTCCAAAGCGAATAACGGTTTCTACTATCGGTGTTCTTCCCGGATTAAAACGCTTTTTGGAAGCGACGCAGGTACATCTGGCTCTGAGTTTACATTCACCTTTTTCCGCCGAACGCCTCTCGTTAATGCCTGTCGAAAAAGTATGGCCGATGGCCGAACTATTGAATTTGATCCGGCAATACGATTTCACGCACCAGCGGCGCGTATCGTTTGAATACATTTGTTTCGGCGGATTGAACGACGATATCCGGCACGCAGCGGCTTTAGCCAGGCTTTTGAAAGCGATTCCCTGCCGCGTCAATCTGATTAAATACCACGCTGTGCCCGGTATTGCTTTGCCGGCTTCTCGTCCCGAAGCCATGCTTGCTTTTCGCGATTATCTCAATACCCAAGGGATTATTGCTACCGTTAGGGCTTCGCGGGGTGAAGATATTCTGGCGGCTTGCGGCATGTTGAGGACTCATCAGGAAACATCGCTTGAGAAACCGTAAAATATACAATCGAGAATAAACGGAATATTTTCCTGCGCCACGCCCGCTTCCATCAAATCCGGAATATCGTTGGCAAAGAGAGCGGCAAAATCTTCCGGCGATTGTTTGCCGGTTTCGAGTGCCGAGCTGTACAGTCGGATGGCTTCTTTCGTATGCCCCGAAGCTAACTGCACGTGTCCGGCATTGAGGTAATCGGTGAAATGGGGTTCGCTTTCGATCAGTTTGTTGAAATAATCCGTAGCCTGCTGGTATTTTCCCATCCGGAACGATGTCCAGGCAATCGGGCGCCAGGCTTTTTCTTTGTTTTTAGTCAGATATTCTACTTTGAAATAGTATTTCAACGCCTGTTCATATTCTTTCAATTCCAGGTAACAATGTCCGATGCTTAATTGGATGGACAGATTATCGGGATGCAATTGTTCTGCTTTTTTGTAATAGAGCAGGGCATCTTTCGTGTTTTTCAGGATGCGATGCAGATGCGCCAGCTTTTTGATTGTCCAGGAATGATTGGCGTTCAGCAATTCGGCCTTTTGGTATGCATCTAAAGCTTCTTTCAGTTTTCCCAGCATTTGCAGGCTATAAGCTTTCTTCTGAAACAGTACATCGTTTGTGGGGTCGGTTTGCAACAACCTGTCGAAAATATCGCCGGCTTCTTCAAAATAGTTTTTGTTGAAATAGTATTCGCCTATCATCAGCAAGCTTTCGCTGTCTTTCATCAGTCGGTGAATGGATGGCACTTTGTAAAATTCCGGTTGCCATTCAAAAATATCTTCAAAATCTTTTCTGCGGGGATGCAGTTTGTAGAACCGGTAGAGGTCTTGAATGTATTGCCGCGCCCGATAATCGATTGTTTTGGAGGCGTCCGGCAGTTCTTCCTTCCGGATTTCATTCATGGCGTCGGATTCGGCCGAAAACTGTTCAATCATACTTTTCCGGTACTTTTCGGGCATCTGCGAAATGCTTAAATAGAACGAATATTTATCCGAATTGCACAACAGGGTAGAAGTGGCCAGCACATCGGCCAATCGCGCCAGTTGTTTGTCTTCGATGCCTTCGCCGGGAAGCGTAAACGGTAGAAACCAGTTGCCCGGTTCATTGAAAAAAGGATAATTTTTGAGGTGGATAAACGAAGAATGCATCACGTCGGCGCCTTCCATTTGCAACTCGGTAAGTTCCTGGAATTGCTCCTGCAAGCCGGAGTTTTCGATAATCGTTTGCCATTCCGGGTTTTTTTCTTCCAGGCCGGTATCGGCCATCCAATCCGTCAGTTTCGTTTGTATATTTTCTGTGGAACCTATTTTTTTCATCAGTTCCGGAATCAGTTCCGAATTGATTTTTTGAGTGATTTTTTCGGTTTCACGGCTCAGGATAAATTGCAGCAGGATGTGGCGGATTTTCCGGATGAATTTCGGGTCTTCGGCCAATTGATGGACGCACTCGATAATGGCCGGATAGACCGGAAGGCGATAGTCGTATTTTCTCAGAAATAAGACCATTCCCGTTAACGCCCGTTCCCTTACATCTTCGTTTTTATTTTGAATGGCTTCAAAGAGCAGCATCGCTTTTTTTTCGTCGAAAACTTCCAGGAGGTTTAAAGTCAGACCGGTAACAATCAGGCAGGGAAGGTTCTCGGCGTCGGGTTGCGTTTTCAGCAGGCCGGCCCATCGGGTTTTTTCGTCATTCGTCCACGGATCGCTCAACCAAACCTTATAGAATAATTTCCGGACGATAATTTCTTTTTGCAAATCCAACTCTTTCCATTGGGGAATGCGTTCTTCGCCCTCCGAAAGGCTTAACAAGGCCATTTGACCGGTCTTGTCTTCCAGTTCGGCAATGAGTTCGGCTGTAGTTTCCGGTACATACGAGCGACAGGCTCTTTTTCGCTCGTAAAACAGCGCATGATCATGGATTGTTTTGATCTGAAATACAGCTATATCGGCTATCTGGTAGAGGGAATAAACCAGATGGGCATATATTTTGTCCCGGCTGGGATCCTGAATCCCGTCGGCCAGATAGCGAAGCATCGTTTTGTAGGTTTCTTCCAATGACTGAAGTTTCTCTTGTAACTGCCAGTTTTGCAGTTTCTCGAGCAGGGAATATAACCAATCAAAGACCTGTTTTCCTTTTTTTTGTTCTAAGTACAGGGTCAGTTTGTCGACATAATCCTGTATTTCCTGTTTTGTCATGATGCATTCCTGTTATAACATTCCCGACATAATGGCTGATATTCATCTTTTTCGCCCAACAGGACTAATTTGTCGTTTTTGACCAGGCGGTGGGAATATCCTGCTAATTTGCCGCATTCCACACAAATAGCGTGCACTTTGGTTACATCGTCGGCCACGGCGCAAAGGTCGGGTATCGGTCCGAAAGGGTTTCCCTTAAAATCCATATCCAATCCGGCAATGATTACCCGGACGCCCTGATTGGCCAACCGGTTGCAGACATCCACCAGTCCGGCGTCGAAAAACTGGGCTTCGTCGATACCGACAACGTCTATATCGCCCGACAATAAAAGAATATTGCCCGAATTTTCGACCGGAGTGCTGGGAATAGAATTCTGATCGTGTGAAATCACATTTTCGTCCGAATAGCGAACATCCATAGCCGGTTTGAAAATCTCTACTTTTTGTTTGGCAAATTGCGCCCGGCGCATCCGGCGGATCAGTTCTTCGGTTTTTCCCGAGAACATGGATCCGCAGATAACTTCGATGGAGCCGGTCGCGCCGGTATTGTAAATGTTTTTTTCGGAGAAAGCATTCATTTACTTCTTTGCTAAAGCTTCCATGATTTTTGCTTCGATTTCTTCCGCCAGTTCGGGATTATCGCGCAGGCAATCTTTGGCTGCTTCGCGGCCCTGGCCGATTTTTGTTTCCTTGTAACTGTACCAACTGCCGCTTTTCTTGATCACTTCCAGTTCCGCGCCCAAATCCACTAATTCGCCGACTTTGGAGATGCCTTCGCCGAACATAATATCAAATTCGGCTTTACGGAAAGGAGGCGCTACTTTGTTCTTCACTACTTTCACTCTGGTTTGATTTCCTTTCACTTCTTCCCCGTCTTTGATGGGCGAACCTTTCCGGATATCCAAACGGACCGATGCGTAGAATTTCAGGGCATTTCCGCCGGTAGTTGTTTCGGGATTTCCGAACATAACGCCGATTTTTTCGCGCAACTGGTTGATGAAGACGCAGGTGGTATTCGTTTTATTGATAGCGGCCGTCAGTTTCCGCAAGGCTTGCGACATCAAACGGGCTTGCAGTCCCATTTTGGAGTCGCCCATTTCGCCTTCCAGTTCGGCTTTGGGAGTCAATGCGGCTACCGAGTCGATGACAATGATGTCGATGGCCGACGAACGAATCAGTTGTTCGGTAATTTCCAGGGCTTGTTCGCCGGAGTCGGGTTGGGAAATCCAGAGGTTTTCGACGTCCACCCCTAATTTTTCGGCGTAAAAACGGTCGAAAGCATGTTCCGCATCAATGAATGCGGCAATTCCTCCCGCTTTTTGCGCTTCGGCAATGGCATGAATGGCCAAAGTGGTTTTACCGGACGATTCCGGCCCGTAAATTTCGATGACTCTTCCCCTCGGATATCCGCCAACGCCCAAAGCGGCGTTCAGACCTACCGAGCCGGTCGGGATAACCATTACTTCTTCTACGGCATTATCACCCATTTTCATAATGGAGCCTTTACCAAAATTCTTTTCGATTTTGTCTGTTGCAGCTCGCAAGGCTTTTAATTTTTCCGCATTGGGCGTTGTTTTTACTTCTGTACTTTTGTCTTTTTCGCTCATAATTGTAATTATTAATTTAGTTTAGGTAATTATTGTTTTTGTTCTCAAATAAAAAATACAATGCCATTTTAGTCATAATCATCTGTTGTTTATATTCATTTATACTTCCAAATCCTCATTAAAAATCTCGTGCCACGGCAGTCCTTGCTTCTTCAATTGCTCCATAAACGGATCGGGATCCAGTTCTTCCACGTTATAGACGCCCGGTTTGCGCCAGATGCCTTTCATAAACATCATGGCGCCAATCATGGCCGGAACGCCGGTGGTGTAACTTACGCCCTGTGCGCCGGTTTCCCGGTAGGCATCCTGGTGTTTACAGTTGTTGTAAACATAATAACTTATTTCCTTTCCCGCCTTATCCAAACCTTGGATACGACAGCCGATGCTGGTTTCGCCGGTGTAGTTTTCTCCCAGTTCGCCGGGATCGGGCAAGACGGCTTTCAGGAACTGAATCGGCACGATTTCCACTCCGTTATACAGAATGGGATCGATGCGCGCCATGCCGATATTTTGGATAACACGCAAATGCGTCAGGTATTCCTGACCGAAAGTCATCCAGAAACGCGCCCGTTTCAGAGTGGGAAAGTTTTTGACTAACGATTCCAATTCTTCGTGATAGATAACGTACGATTCCTTGGGGCCAATGCCCGGATAAGTCAGCGCTTGATGAATTTCGTGCGGTTCGGTCGTTACCCATTGCCCGTTTTCCCAGAAGCGGCCTTTTTGGGTTACTTCGCGGATGTTGATTTCGGGATTGAAATTGGTGGCGAAAGCCTTGCCGTGGTCGCCGGCATTGCAATCCACAATATCCAAGTAATGCATTTCGCTGAAATAATGTTTGGCAGCGTAGGCGGTAAAAATGCTCGTAACGCCCGGATCGAAACCGCAACCCAAAATTGCCGTCAATCCCGCTGCTTTGAATTTATCCTGATAAGCCCATTGCCATTTGTATTCAAATTTGGCTTCGTCTTTCGGCTCGTAGTTGGCGGTATCCAAGTAATTGACTCTCGCTTCCAGGCAGGCGTCCATAATCGTTAAATCCTGATAGGGGAGCGCTACGTTGATAACCAGTTCGGGTTGGAAACTGCGGAACAGGCGAACCAGTTCGGGTACTTGATCGGCATCCACTGGAGCTGTTTGCAGTTTTTTGTTGCCGTATCGGGTGCCGATGGCATCCGAAATCGCATCGCATTTCGCCTGGGTGCGACTGGCCAGAAGGATATCTCCGAAAGTTTCATGGTTTTGAGCGACTTTATGGGCTACTACCGTACCCACGCCGCCTGCGCCGATAATAAGTGTTTTTGACATAAAATTTTTGTTTTTTGCACACAAATATAGGATATAATCCTGAAATATTCAAAATCGAATGAATAAATTTGTTGGAATTCACAAAAAAACTTATTACCCTTGCTGCCCGATTTTGCTGACAGCGAGTAGTCGGCAATCCAATTTGTGCATAAGCGCACAGTTCACGATAATGGGACATAGCGATGGTTTGGGTGTAGTGCACCTTTATTTCTTGACACACCGCAAGGGGAATGCATTCGACCGCCAAGTGTCACGCCCCCTCGGATTTTGCCTTGTGCGATTACGGATGCTGCCAAAACTCCCAACCGACGAAAGCTTGCAAGAGGAGCATTTCCAGTCCGTTTTTTACGGTAGCTCCCTGTTTGGCGCCGGATTTCATAAACAGGGTTTCGTTGGGATTATACAGCAGGTCGTACAGCAAGTGTTCGGCGGTCAGGTGTTCGTAAGGAATTTTCGGACATTCGTCCACGTGTGGCCACATGCCCACCGGAGTGCAGTTCACGATAATGGTGTGAGTTTCTATGTCGTATGCATTCAGTTCGTTGTAAGTAAGTACGGTATCCGATTGTTTTTCGCGGGCCACGTAAGTAGGTGCAATGCCCAACTGCTGCAATCCGTAATAGATGGCTTTGGCGGCGCCTCCGGTTCCCAGCACCAGTGCTTTCCGGTGATGTGGCTGCAACAGGGGTTCGATGGATTGCTTGAAGCCGATAATATCCGAATTGAACCCGGTCAGTTTCTTGATTTTTCCTTTGCTGCGCTCGATTTTGATGACGTTGACGGCGCCGATCAGTTTGGCATTTTCGCTCAGCTGGTCAAGGTAGGGAATCACCTGTTCTTTATAAGGGATAGTTACGTTCAGGCCTTTCAGGTTCGGATGTGCTTTCAGTATGGTTTTAAATTCCCGGATCGACGGGATTTCAAAATTAATGTATTCGGCGCCGATTTGCTCGGCTTCAAATTTATCATTGAAATAACCTTTGGAAAAGGAATGTTTCAGGGGATAACCTATTAATCCGTATTGGTCCATTGGGCTGAATTATAAATTGAGTTTTAGATAATTGTTAATGTGTGTTTCTATCCGTTGAGCCACATCGCCGCCGCCGGCTTTGATGAATTTTTCGCCGGTAATTTTTTCGTACAGTTCGATGTAGCGTTCCGATACGCTTCGGCACCAGTCGGGAGTCATTTCCGGCACCGTTTGTCCGGCTTTCCCCTGAAATCCGTTTTCCATCAACCATTGGCGGACAAACTCTTTCGACAGTTGCTTTTGTTCTTCCCCTTGTTCGAGGCGTTCATGATAACCTTCTGCATAAAAATAGCGGGACGAATCGGGCGTGTGGATTTCGTCGATGAGGTAGATTTTTCCGTCTTTTTTCCCGAATTCATATTTAGTATCTACCAGTATCAAGCCTTTGGATGCGGCGATTTCCGTTCCCCGTTGGAACAAAGCGTAAGTGTATTTTTCCAGTTGTTCGTAATCTTCCTTGCTTACCAGGTTTTGGGCGATGATTTCCGCTTTGGAAATATTTTCGTCGTGTCCTTCGTCCGCTTTGGTCGTTGGAGTAATGATGGGGTGGGGGAATGGTTCGTTTTCGCGCATTCCGTCGGGCAGGGCAACGCCGCAAAGCGTTCGGGCGCCGGCATTGTATTCCCGCCAGGCGCTTCCGGTCAGATAACCGCGAATCACTATTTCTACCTTGAAAGGTTGGCAACGCAATCCGACCGTAACCATCGGGTCGGGTGTTGCCAGTTTCCAGTTCGGAAGGATATCGGCTGTAGCATCCAGAAACTGGGCGGCAATCTGGTTCAGGACTTGACCTTTGCAGGGAATTCCTTGCGGCAGAATGACGTCGAAAGCGGAAATCCGGTCGGTGGCAATCATCACTAAGAGATCGTTTCCAATGGAATAAACGTCGCGTACTTTTCCGTGATAGACATGGGTTTGTCCCGGAAAATGATAATCGGTTTGAACTAATGTGTTATGCATATTTCTTTGTTTTTTCTCTCTTCTTATCTTCTTTTTCGTAGGCTTCTACGATGTGTTGAACCAATCGGTGTCGTACAATATCTTTTTTCTCTAAGGCAATTTGGGCGATGCCCGATACGTTTTTCAGTATGTGCAGTGCATGAATCAAGCCGGATTGTTGTGATGGCGGTAAATCAATTTGTGTAATATCGCCGGTGATAATCATTTTGGCGTTTGTGCCGAGTCGTGTCAGAAACATCTTGATTTGTTGGGTACTGGTATTTTGCGCTTCGTCGAGGATGATGACGGCATCGTTCAGTGTACGTCCGCGCATAAAAGCCAGAGGCGCAATCTGGATGACTTTGTTTTCGATGTATTCTTTCAGTTTGGCGGCCGGTATCATTTCTTCCAATGCATCGTACAAAGGTTGCAGATAGGGGTCGATTTTTTCCTTCATATCTCCCGGAAGAAAGCCCAACTTTTCGCCGGCTTCTACAGCTGGGCGACTCAGGATGATTTTTCGTACTTCTTTGTTTTTCAGTGCACGAACGGCCAAAGCGATGGCGGTATACGTTTTTCCGGAACCTGCCGGTCCGATGGCAAAGAGCATATCGTTCTGATCAAATTCATGCACCAGTTTCTGCTGGTTTTCGGTACGGGCGACAATAGGGCGGCCGTTCATTCCGTAAATAATCAGGTTGTCCTGTTTGGCCGGTTGATTGGCTTCGGGTTTTCCTTTTACAATTTGAATGATAGACTCTTCCGTCAACCAATTGTATTCGCGGGAGTAGGTTTCCATTTCACGGATTTTGCCCTCAAAAGCGGCTAATTCCAGTTCATCGCCAATCACTTTAATTACATTGCCACGGGCTACTATCTTTAGTTTAGGGTATAAAGATTTGATTAGTTGTATATTGGAATGATTGATTCCAAAGAAAATAGCGGGGTCGGTCCCGTCCAGAATAATGATTCGTTCTATCATCCAAAATTGTTTTAACCGTGAAATTTTGGACAAAAATACTAAATATTTTGAAATTTGTTTGAAGAAAATAAAAAATAAACTACATTTGTAGCCGTTTTTAGATTCGGTATAATTAATTGCGAAAATAGCTCAGTTGGTAGAGCACGACCTTCCCAAGGTCGGGGTCGCGGGTTCGAGCCCCGTTTTTCGCTCAAGGAGAAGGGGATGTGAACTGTGCCGGGCTCGAACCGGCGACCTCTGCCCTGTCAAGGCAGCGCTCTGAACCAACTGAGCTAACAGTTCGAGGCTGCAAATGTACATGAAATTCCTGCGACTTCCAAGCGCATGCAATAAAAAAAAGTTTTTTTTGATCTCAATACTTGCCGTCATGAAAAAAATCCTTACGGCACTAACAGCAGTACCGCTTCCGTCCCCATATTAAACAGCAAATCGATAATGCTCAAATTTGCCTGAAAGCCGTATTTTTGCTCGAATACCTGATAATAAGGTTTGCAATCTTGAAAAACCGGATGCTTTTTGGGATGAATTGCCTCGCGCAAGTCCCATTCATCCGTCTGGGGAGCGTGGATATATCCGGTAGAATAGCTGACTGTCGGGGAAATATCCAGCAAGGAACACACCATTTCCCGTAATTGCTCATTAAAATCGAACAAAAATGCTATTTTTTTCTCGTAAAACGGACGGAAATCGTCGGCATAATATTCAAAAAACGGACTGGAATTGTAGGCTGAAACAATGGCATTCCAATGCAGATGCCGCCATTCGCCGTGGTCGGCTATGCGGATGTCTTTGGTGAGGCATTTGGACGAATCCGGCTTGACTACCGGAATACTCAACGTTTGCCAACCGTTGGCCGATGCGATAATACAACGGTTCCGGTAAGTCTGCTTTACGTAATTATCGGCTGTTTCGATAATGGCTTGTCCGGGATTCACCAACAGCCGGTAGTACTCCACAGGAGCCAGATAGGCGGTAGATAAAAGTACGGTCATCCTTTGAACCGGTTCATTTGGCTAACCGGAAAAGGCGATTCCAGCGGATTTTGCCATCGAACCAACCGCGGTCTTTGTCCATCGACATCCAGATAATCAACGGTGTACCGACGATGTGGTCTTCGGGAACAAAACCCCAATAACGCGAATCCAAAGAGTTGTGCCGGTTGTCGCCCATCATAAAATAATAATCGTATTTAAATGTGTAACTGTTGGCCGGAATACCATTAATATAAATATGATCGCCGGTTTGGTGCAGGGTATTTCCTTCGTAATTGGTGATGCAACGCGAATACAGCGCCAGATTTACCTCATTCAGGACAATGGTTTCGCCCTTTTTAGGAATCCATAGCGGGCCAAAATTATCGCGACTCCAACCGGTGGGATAGTTGTATGGATAGGTAGATCCTCCGAATGCATCCGGTTCTATCCGGATGGACTTAGCCCAACCGCTCCGTTGCAGAAAACGATAGGCCTCTTGTGTTAAGGGTAAATGGTAAACCGGATTGTAATTGCCGGCTTCATTAATTGATATTCCCAAAAATTGAAAAGCCAATTCGGCATCCGACGACCGGTTGTATAAAAGTTGATCGTCGCGGCTAATGCCTAATTTTCTGAATTGTTTTTCAGTCAGCAGATTACCATTGGTTTCGACGAAATAGTTGAATTGTGCTTTTTGGGGAAGCGGCGACATTGTTCCGTCTATGAATATTTGATTGTCAACAACTTGCAATGTATCTCCCGGTAATCCAACGCAACGTTTGACGTAATTCTCACGTCTATCCACCGGTCGGGATACAATCTTTCCGAAAGTACGGGTGTCTTTGTTCACGCGCTCCCATCCCCATCGGTTGACCAAATCATAATAGTCTTGATTTTGCATATTCAGAGCGACCGTATCGCCCGTTGGAAAATTAAAGACGACAATATCTTCCCGTTGTACGTTTCTGAAGCCTTTTAGTCGCTTGTAGTTCCAATAGGGCCATTTGGAATACGATTGGGTGTTGAGAATGGGTATCGTATGATGCGTCAATGGGAAAGCTAAAGGCGTATTCGGTACACGCGGTCCGTAAGTTACTTTATTTACCACGAGAAAATCGCCTACCAACAAGGTTTTTTCCAACGAGGAAGTAGGTATTTTATACATTTGGAGAATAAAAATGTTGATGATATAAACCGCTATCAAAGAAAAAACAATAGCGTCCGCCCAATCGGCCACCGTCCGGAGGAAACTATTTTTGGATTTTTTCCATCCATCCCAGGGGATGATTTTTGAAATATAAATATCAAAAATCACGGCTAATCCGAATAGCAACCAATAGTTATTATTCCAAATGGTAAACAATATGTATAAAATAGCAACAATGGCAAACTTAATCCACTGGGAACGAGTAGCGGATGAAATGCGTTCTTCAACACTTGATGTAGTATGCTCTTTGGATGTATGACTCATAATGGATTGTGTATATTAAAATTGTAATAAATCGTTCATGGTGAAAAACCCGGTTTTTCCATGGATAAATTCGGCGGCGAGCACGGCGCCCAAGGCAAATCCTTTCCGGTTTTTGGCTTCGTGCCGGATGCTGATGCTATCGGTTTCCGATTCGTAAAAAACTTCGTGAATACCGGGAATTTCGCCTTCCCGTTTCGATTCGATTAGCAAATTGTTACGGGATTTCCGGTCGATAGAAGTAACAATATCTTCGGCCAAAGTGATGGCCGTTCCGCTCGGAGCATCTATTTTGTGAATGTGATGAATTTCTTCCATCCGGACGTCGTATTCGGAAAAACGGTTCATCCATTTTGCCAAATGCTGATTAAGCATAAAAAACAGGTTGACCCCCATGCTGTAATTCGATGCGTAAAAGAAAGTCTGTTGCTGTTCGCGACAGGCTTTTTGGATTGCTTCGAGATGCTGCAACCATCCGGTAGTGCCGGCGACAACCGGTATGTGCCGCTCGAAACATTTTTGATAATTAGCATAAGCCGATTCGGGGCGGGTAAATTCGATGGCTACATCGGTGGCCGACAAAAACGCTACGGAATTGAAATCCGCTTGATTATCCACATCAATAATCAATGCAATTTCGTGTCCGCGTTCCACGGCCGCCTTTTCAATTTCCCGGCCCATTTTTCCGTAACCGATGAGGGTAATCTTCATCTGTTTTTCCAATTAATGTGCAAAATTACATAAAAATTTAGAATGTGGATGCAGATAAGGAAAAATAATTAACTTTGCCGAATGAAATTAATTTTGAAAATCGGATTGCTGGGGTTTTGTATCGTTTGTTACTGGAAAACAGAAGCGCAAACTCCGGTATTTCAAGACAGTATTCCTCCTTTTTTTGTGATGAATGGAGATACGGTTAATACAATGGTATTGAAGGATGTGTATATTTATCCGGGACAGACTTTCACGACAGCGCGTCAAGAAGCACAATACCAGAAACTGATACGGGATGTAAAAAAAGTCCTGCCTTATGCCCAACTGATTTATGGCATACTTATTGAAACTTACGAATATATGATAACTTTACCGGATGATAAAGCTCGTGAAGCGCATTTGAAACAAATGGAGAAAGATTTGTTTGTCGAATATAAACCGGTATTAAAAAAGATGACTCTCTCGCAAGGCAAGTTATTAATCAAATTGATTAACAGAGAGTGTAATCAAAACTCATACGACATTCTCAAAGCCTATTTAGGTTCTTTTCGAGCCGGTTTTTGGAATCTTTTTGCCGGGTTGTTCGGCGCCAGTTTGAAATCGGAATGGGATCCTGATGGTAAAGATGCTGTTACCGAACGTGTTGTAGAAATGGTAGAAATGGGTTTGCTTTAATTCCCGGCTTTGAGTTTGTTAAAAAACTCCCAGATAATAATTCCTGCGGTTACCGATACATTGAGCGAATGTTTGGTGCCGAATTGGGGAATTTCTATGCAACAATCGCAGCGATTCATCACGGCCTGAGATACTCCGTGAACTTCATTACCCAGAATGATTGCGTGCTTGCTGTTTTTGCCCGGTAATTTCTCCGGTGGAAAGCTGTTTTCGGCTTGTTCGACAGCGGCAATCCTATAGTCCTGTTGTTTGAGTTCGGCGACGGCGTCAAGTGTGTTTTCAAAATATTTCCAATCCACCGTATTTTCTGCTCCTAAAGCCGTTTTATGAATTTCGGGGTGGGGTGGTGTAGCTGTGATACCGCACAAGTAAACGGCTTGCACACGGAAAGCATCGGAAGTACGAAACACCGAACCTACGTTGTGCAGGCTTCGGACATTGTCCAGCACCACAATTAATGGAATTTTCTCCGCTTTTTTGAAATCTTCCGGACTCATGCGATGCAGTTCGGTGATTTTTAGTTTTCGCATACGACTCAATTTATGTTTGGCAAATGTAGGAATAAAAAGCGGAGAAAAAAAACAGCAGGTGAGTTTGGAAAATTCAAAAATACTCTCTACCTTTGCATCCGCAAATAAAAGAAGGTGCCATAGCTCAGTTGGTAGAGCAACGGACTGAAAATCCGTGTGTCCCTAGTTCGATTCTTGGTGGCACCACTTTCTAAAGAAGCAATACGATGTAAATCCCTGAATTTCAAAGAAGTTCAGGGATTTTTATTTCCCAAGAAGAAGTAAAACAGATAGGATTAGAGCAAGTTTCACGTTCTTATTCGTGGGACTGTTTTAGAGAAACTCGAAAGTTCCAATAGTGAGTAGGTATTCGATTATTTTTCAGTTATTTGTGTTATTTTACACAGCAAGGTTTACATATTTACGAATGAACAATTATTTAAAACTGAAATTTTCAATATCAAAGAAATTAGAAAAAAATTGATTTGTCAATACTCATCTCTGAAAATGATAGCCTCATTGAAAAAATAAATCAAAATACAAATGCATTAAACAATATTGTGAAATCGCAGATTCAAGTAACCAATGCAACTTTTTTGTACAACGAGTATTTAAGCGTTTCAAAATTAAGTAATTGAACTTACCATCTTGAAAAAAACGACCAAAGGTTTTGTAATCCCAGAAAAAAATTGTTCCTTTGCATCGCTTTAATAAAAACAGATTCGGAGAGATGGCAGAGTGGTCGATTGCGGCGGTCTTGAAAACCGTTGAACCGAGAGGTTCCGGGGGTTCGAATCCCTCTTTCTCCGCTGAAAAATCAATGTAGCTAAATGTACGATGCCGAGTACGGTTGGATGGTTCGATGTATGGTAAGTTCAATTAGTAAATGCAACTAAAATAAGACAAAATAACTATTGCGTTTTTTAGTGGACACTAATGATAAATTATTTCTAATACACTTAGAAAAAACGTTGCTTAACTCAGGAAAAAACGGGACACCAGCAAAACCCTGTGTTTGAATAATCGAAAAAAAGCCTTACTTTTGCCGTATGGAAAAAGAGAATCCTTATATAAAATTAGCGTATTACATATTGCCGGAAGCGATCGCCT